>JAHFDX010000157.1 GCA_023248785.1 Myxococcales bacterium | reverse complement strand
GGCATCCGATTTGAGGTCGGGTGGCGCCGGTGTACGTGCCCAAGCCCTCTCACCCGACGGTTCCCTCCTCGACGACTTTGCATTCGCACAGGTCGATCGCATGCTGTTTGTCCTGAACGCACCGTCGCCTGCCGCTACAGCATCACTCGCGATTGGCCGTATCTTGGCTCAGCGAGTCTTGGCGGCCTAGTTGGCAGTGCGGGATCGTGAGTTCGGATCGTGAAGGTGGAGTGGCATGCGAGGCGATTTTGTCAGAATTGCATTGGCAACGGGTGCGGCCCTTCTGTTTGGGTGCGGGGAGGAATTCGTCGCCAGTTCCGACGAAGCACAGGGCCTTGGCAAGGACGCAAGTCCTGGTGACGTGGCGATGCCAGATGCCGATGCGGGAAGGGACGTCACAACGTCCGATCGCGCGCCACCCCCCGATTCGTGCGCAAGACACACGTGCAATGAACTGGGTTACCAGTGCGGTGACCTTGACGAGTGCGGGGCAACCACGCGATGTGGTTCATGCCAGGCACCGTACGCGTGCGGCGCATCCCACGAATGTTCCTGCACCCCCGCGACATGTGCCTCACTTGGTTACGAATGCGGCTGGGCTCCTGACGGATGTACTCAAGTCCTCAAGTGCTTCTCGACCTTCGAAGAGAACTATGGATGCCCAGAAGGCAAGTTTTGCAATGGCAGCGGCAAGTGTTCGGACATCCCATGCGCACCCAAGTCGTGCCAAGCCCAAGGGACCGATTGCGGCCAAATTGGCGATGGTTGCGGTGGCTACCATCCGAACTGCGGCGACTGCACAGCGCCGCTGACGTGCGGAGGTGCTGGCGTAGCGAACAAGTGTGGCTGCACGCCGAAGCCGTGCGGGGTGACTGTGGAGTGCAGCGACGATCCCGTGAGCGACGGGTGCGGTAGCACCATAAAATGCTCGTGCCCGAGTGGCGATAAGTGCAAGACCAATCACTGCTGCCGTGACGACTCATGTGCAACGTACGCGTACACTTGCGGAATGTTCACGAGCGGATGTGGTGATGTTTCTCGATGCGGCGAAGCGCCGACCGCGTACGTCGGGGGCAATGATGGTTCGCATTGCTCCGCACCGTACCCGGTTTTCTATGGGTGTTTCAGCTCGTCCCCGAGCGCGGGTCTGAAATTCGGTGCACAAAATCCGTTTACGGATCGCACCTGCCAATCAGCGCCCAATTATTCCAATGGCGTCGGTTCTTGGGCCTGGTGCTGCGAGCGTTAGGCTGACGCGCGACGCGACTCGAAGAGAAGCAACTTGTAGTCCGCGAGCGGGGACAGATATGGCGCACGATCCAGCGCTTCTTCCCCGGCATTGAAGAGGGGACGCATGAGCCATGGCGGCCAGTCGCGCACCGAACACACGAGACGAACCGGAACGAAGCCCATGCGGTCCGCTCCCATGAGATGAAGCCCCGCCCGATTGGCGGCACCTATCCAGTCCTCCACGCCAAGCGGCAAGACCCGCCGCAAGAGCGGCGAGCGATGAATTGGTTCGAGGAGCATCACACGACCTCCAAATCGAACTGCGCTCGAAACATTTCGCATCGCGGTTTCGAGTTCGGCCATTGAGCGGCACGCGACGGAAAAACATCCAAGGACAAGCGCGTCGTCGAATGCGGTTTTTTCAAGAACGCGCCGATCCACAAGGGAACCTAATGTGCGGACAATGAGCGCTTGCTGCCGCGCATCCCAAAGCTCGTTGTAAACGTTCGAAGGCCACAATGAACGCGATAGACCCGAGCGCGCCGATGCGCGTGCATCCCAGTAGCTCGCAGCATGGTAGATGGCGTCGCGCGTTCGACGTTCCTTGAGCAGCTGCAGAAAGCTGATTGTTCCGGAGCCGTGGCCGTTCTTCGTCATGGCTGAGTTCCTTCGTGAACTTTGAGCACGACCGCGGAGATGGCCGCAGCTGCACAAGAGAGTGCGACCTGCCGATCTTTGCCGTGTGCGAGGGCATACCCTAAGCGCTTTGCGCTGTCGGTCAGTGGATGAATGGTACCACCGACGGGTACAAACACCTCGCACGCGGTGATGCCAGGCAACGCGCGCGCGGCGTCAAGACCTGAAACGGATTGCAGACGCCCCGTAGGACCGGTGAAGAACTTTACCGCCGCACCTTCGTGCGACTGGTCCGTTGGACCCTCGTGCTCAAGCTTTGGATTCGAAAGCGCAATTCCGATCAATCGTCGATACAAATCGACACCGGTTGCCAACTGCGTGACGTCGGCGTCGAAGCCTCCACCGAGACGTGCGGCGGTTTCAAACAACGTCGCATGTGTCCCGTCGAATGCGACTTGAGTGTAACAAGGCCCGCGCACATGACCGAGTGCGGCGGCGCCCTTCCTTGCTGTTTCAATCACACGCGCCTCGTCGTTGACTGAAAGTCCCGACGCAAAAACTTCCGCCTCCATGACACCGAGCGGACGTGAACCGGGAAATGTGATTCTCTCTGTTACGCAATAGCCAACCAATGTTCCATCTTCGATCCAGCCATTGACGGAAAACTCGCGCCCTTGGATCCACTCTTCGACAACAACGCTCGGCACACCTGCGGATCTGGACACCGAAAGAGCCGCTTCGAATGCTACGTCGAGCTCGGAAGTGCTGTTCACGCGCGCGACACCGCGTTGTCCCCAACCGCGGGCCGGCTTGATTACCACCGGGGTTCCAACGCGCGCGAGGAAATTTCTTGCTTCATCGACCCGCGTGCACGAGGTAAACGTAGGCACCCGGAGGCCTGCTGCCTCGTACCCGGCGCGCATGGCGTTTTTTTCCTGGCACCTGCGAATGGTCTCAGGCGTTGCGTAAAATGGCAGGCCCAAAGTCGCAGCTACATGGGCTGTCGTGCGAACCGACACCTCGCTTCCGGTACTTGCAATGTGCTTGAGCCCAGCTCGAATTACGAATGCGCGCACAGCGTCCACGTCGCTTGTCGAGATCGCCTCAAAGTGATGGCACTCGGCAACGCCAATGGCAGTCTCGCTTTGATCCACACCCCACACTTCAATGCCTAGTGCGCGCGCTCGTCGCAGAAGGGACAATTGAGGAAACCCACACCCGACAACGAGAAGGCGCGTCATGCGACGTCGTTCCACGATCTCGGGTTTGGCTGCAGCGAAGCACGAAAGAGTTCGTCGTTCGGTTGAGGTGTCGGGGTCAGCTCATAGCGTCCAAAATTTAGACGCTTACCGATGTTGTAGAGGGGACGCCCTTGGCTCTGAACATAGATCCGTGCGATGTACTCACCGATCACGCTGAGCGCGACGAGCTGCGCACCAGAGAGAACCGTGACGGTTGCAAAGAGCGATGGCCATCCCATGATGCCGTGATTGAACAGCACTTTTTTTCCGATCGTCCAAAGGCCGAGCGCGAACCCGACCGAAGCGAAGAGGACGCCCATGACTCCGATGTACCTTAGAGGTTTCGAGGAAAAGCCCACGACGAGATCGAACGTGTGATTCAGAAGCTTTGTCAGGTTGTACTTGGTCTTGCCCGCGGCGCGCGAGGCATGCGTCACCTTGACCGTTCCGATGCGCGCTCCACTCCACACGATGAGCGCGCTGAAAAACTTGCGACGCTCGGGCAACGCCGCGACGAGGCGCGCGATCGGAGCGCTCATCAGACGAAACGTAGAGACGTCATCGGGCAGCTCGATCTCCATCATGTTGCGCATAGTCCATTGCATCGCGCGTGATGCGGCGACGCGATAAAATGCGTCCTTTCGCTGCTCACGTACGCCGTAGACCACGTCGTATCCTTCATCCTTCTTCGCGATGAGCTTGATGATCTCTTCAGGCGGATGCTGCAGATCGCCATCCATTTGAATAAGAAAACGTCCTTGCGCATTGAGGTAGAGAGCTTCAACTGCGGCCTCTTGGCCATAGTTGCGCGTGAACCTCACGACCTTCACGCGATGGTCTCGACGTGCCATCCGTTCGAGAAGGTCCGGTGTCTTGTCACGCGAACCATCGTCGACATACAAAAGCTCGAACGGCGCACCGATTCGCTCCATGGCGGTGAGCACTCGTTCGGTGAGCAGCTCGACATTACCTTCCTCGTTGAAGACGGGAATGACAACGCTGTAAAGAGGAGCATCCATCAGCGGCCGTTCCATCCCGACGCAACCACGTCGACGACGCGATCCGCTTCGCTGTGCTCTAGCGTAGGGAACATAGGAATGCTGATGGTGCGGTCACCAATTTCCTCGGCGATGGGAAACGTTCCGCGCGAAAGGTGCAGCCGCTCTTGCAAGTACGTGAGCAAGTGAATCGCGCGGTAATTCACCGCGGTTCCAATGCCGTGCTCGCCCAAGTGGGAGAGAAGCGCGTCTCTCTGTCCGAGCGGTGCGTGAAGTGTGAAAAGGTGATGACTGCTTCGTCCACGACGTGCGATGAGTCCAGGTACGCCACATCCGCTCAACGATGAAAGGGCGGGCACTGCTTCTAAGAGGTGCGCTTCGTAGTAGCGCGCGATTTGCTCCCGTTGCTCGCGCTTGGCTTCTGACTTCGACAGCTGTACGCGCAAAAGTGATGCGTCGAGATCGGTCAAGTTGGCCTTGTAGCCAAGCTCGATGAGATCCCAGTGTTGGTATTGTCCGCCATGACGATCCGCGGCCGATTTCGACACGCCATGGTTACGAAGTCGTACCAACCGGTCTGCGATGTGCGCGTGCTTGGTCGCAATAGCGCCGCCGTCGCCGCAAGTAAGATTTTTGGTCGCGTAAAACGAAAACACCGCTGCATCGCCAAGTTCACCGGGCCGGATTCCGTCGCGTTCGATCTCGATGCCGTGGGCCGAGTCTTCAACGATGAAGAGGTGATGACGATCGGCAAGTGCACGCAAGGCGCGCATGTCCGCGAGTTGACCGTAAAGGTGTACGGGCATGAGCCCCTTGGTCTTGGGACCGATGGCAGCACGCACGGCGTTTGGATCGATGAGACCGGTGTCGGGCTCGACGTCGACGAACACGGGCGCTGCACCAAGGTGAAGGATCGCGTTGGCTGTTGCCGCAAACGTCATAGGGGTCGTGATGATCTCGTCTCCCGGCCCCACATCGTGGGCGCGCAAGGCGAGCAAGAGCCCCATCGAACAGGAGCTGGTGCCGACGACTCGGGGTGCTTCGGCGCTCTCACGCCCGCGAATGAGATACGCTCCGAGCTCGCGTTCGAATGTGCCCACTTGAGGCCCCAGCGTCAGAAACGTCGTGTCGAGAACCTTGCGCCACTCGCGTGCTTCGTCTTCGCCTAACTGATGTCGGTAGAAATCGACGCGCGTCATAGCTCAGAAAAGCAACCTTCCTTCGAGCCCCACTTCGGCGACCACACGCTCCGCTTCGCGCAAGAAAAGGTACTGCTTGAGGGTGTACCAACGGCGGTCGTCTGGATCGATGCGGCCATCGCGCAACGCTGCCAAGACTTCGCGCACGCCGTCGTCGATCGAAAGCGTCGTTTCGTAACCAAGCTTGCGACGAATCTTGTCGAAGGTAACGTTGTAGTCCCGTAAGTCCGGATCCGTGGGAGCATGCACCACCTCGGTGCCTGGGATTGCATCCCGAACGCGAAACGCGAGATTCAAGATCTGTACGTTGTTCGAATCGGAGCCGACGTTGAATACCTCGCCGGACACATCCTTTGTGTCGCGGGTTAGCGCCATCGAAAAGGCACGCGCAACGTCGCGCACATGAACAAAGGGCCGCCACTGCTTGCCACCGCCGTCGACCATGATGCGACGATTCACATAGGCGTTTCGAGTCATCACGTTGATGGCGAGGTCAAAGCGCATTCGTGGCGACAGCCCAAACACGGTTGCGAGGCGCAGCGCCACGGGTTCAAATCGCCCATCCGACTTCGCGCCAAGTTCCCGAACGAAATCCTCCACTTCCACCTTGGCACGCGCATAGAGCGAAACGGGATGACGTTTGGATTCCTCGGTGAGCCCCAAACCTTCACCATGCCCATAGACTGAGCACGATGACGAGTAGACGTACCTGCGAACCCCCGCTTCGTGGGCCAGTACGGCAAGCCGCTTTCCACCCTGAACATTTACGTTTCGCGTGAGCTCGGGCTCGAGTTCGCACGACGGATCGTTCGAGATGCCCGAAAGATCCGCTACGGCGTCGACGCCACGAAACAGCTCACCCGAATGCCCGCGAATGTCGCCGCGGACGACGTGCAGGCGGTTGGCAAATGCTTGCTTCGGAGCCACGAGCGTATCCCCGAAGTACAGACGATCGAGCACGGTCAGCTGGTGTCCCTCTTCGAGGAGCATGGGGACTAGCACTGAACCGATGTATCCCGCTCCACCAGCCACTAAAATGTGCATTGTAGGTAACCTTTTCGGTGCACGCGCGTACCACGAATTACCAGGTGGTGCTACCTGCTGGTGTAGATCGTAACTCGCGAACCCTGGAGGGTTACGTGGTGTGTTCGAGTTTGAACGGAACCATTTGATTCCACCTCGACTTCGACGGCGTACGAGCCGTTTGCAAGGCTAGGTCTCACGTCCACTGCGCGGGGAGCGGCGCCCTTTGCGTACTGAAAACGCGTCTCGCGGAGCGTATCGCCATTCGGACTCACGATACGGACCGCGAGGCGTTCTGTTTGACCCGCGCGATCGTCGAGGCGGATTACGATCGGCTGCTCGTGCGGCCAATCACGCGACAGCATCCAGGCGGTACCCACCGCGCCGATAACGAGGAGCGCTCGGGCAATCGTCTTGCGGTTCACGGCTTGCCGAGTGCGCGAACGTGCGTGACGAGTGCGCTGACCACAGGAGCGGGAAGGTCAAACTTGGGCATCTTGCCTTTCCCCTCGCGGATCGCCTGCGCCATGGCGGGTTCAGTGGCCGCCTTCTGCCACGCGGCACTCGCAAAGTCAGGCGCCTTGAGTGCGGACCCTGTTGGCGTGTGGCCTCGTCCATCGGCACCGTGACAAGTGACGCACTGTTGTTGCCACGTAATCGAAGCGAGCTCGCCGGCGCTCAAACTGCCGTGTGCATTGGCGGATGATATCGGTGCTTGCATTGGGTTCGTGCTCTGCCCATGATCGGCGGGTGTCCATATGCCAAGACCTTCGGCCGAAGGCGCTTTGTCGCACGCCGTGACGAGTACCGCGAGAGTTAGAAACCGCGCGCGAATCATGGCTCCCTCTTACTCGATTCCGCTGTGTGTGATCAAACAGCCGAAGCGACGGTCATCGATTGCTCGACCATTCGTTGCATGATGATGGGCATCACGTAGGGAACCCCTACAGCCATCGTGTCTAGATCCGGATCGATCTGCGCGCAGAGCCAAAAGAGCATCACGCTGGCACGTTCGGCGTAGAACCAGCCATCTGGATACACGAACGACTTCATAAGGTCGCGCAACTCCTCGCGCTCTACCTCAGGTTTTGCGAGCGCTTCAAGTTCATCTTTGTTGGCGCGCATGAGGGCTGCGGGCGTGCGGTCTCGAATCTTGAGAAGCCGACGAAAGTACGTCATCACCGTTTGCTCAAGGAGCTCACGATTTCCTTCCGGTGCGACAAAGCCCATGTGGTGAAACCCGTCGATCACCATGGTGCTGTTTTCGGTCATGATCCCTTGAAGGATCTGCAATGCCCCGTCCATCAGGTGCGGGGCTGCCTCGCTGATCGCGCCGAAATCCAACACGACAATCTTCGGTCCAGGCTGCACGAGGAAATTTCCAGGGTGCGGATCAGCGTGAAAAAATCGGTCAAAAAAGAGCTGCTTGTAAAAGCACTGCACAAGGCGTGTAGCTACTTGCGTTCGGTTAATGCCAAGGCGCTCGTACTCGTCGAGGCGCGTGATCTTTGTTCCCTCCATGAACGTCATGGTGAGCACGTCGCGCGTCGTGAATTCTCGAATCACTTTGGG
>JAHFDX010000156.1 GCA_023248785.1 Myxococcales bacterium | reverse complement strand
GCTGGTACATGTTTCCGACCATGTTCCCATACGCAACGGCCATAGTTACCTTCCCAAACGGAACGCCAAGAGCCTGCGCCGCCTTCAACATGGGCGGACCTTCCACAGCCCACTCCCCCGCCCCAGATGGAACAAAGCTCTTCGTGATCACCGATGCCACGTACGCAATAAAGGGCAACGTCTTCGCGCTCGACGCTGCGACAAATACGTGGCCCATTCGCTCGCTCAGGCCCGAGGCCTTCATGACCTCGAGGATGCCGCCATAAAATGGGAACTGCAGCACGATGCCACCGACACCGCGAACGCTTGTTGAAACTGCCTTCGCATACTCGACCGGGTTTCGGTGCAACACCATCCCGAGCATGAGGAAGGACACGTTGACCACGTTGTGGTTCAAGTCGAAGCCGTGATCGCGAAAGTAGCGCCGTAGAAAGCCGAGACCGAGGGCGCCCACAACGAAGGTGAGCAGACGCGTGCGATCGAGCCAATCCGCGGGTCGTTCGAAGGGGGCACCTGTGTCGGCGGCGCATCGATCGTCCGTTTCCAGAAACATCGCAGCTGGCTCAATGTTGGCCTTCGGATGCATCGCCACGACAACAAATGGCACGAGGATAAGAAGAACCACACACACAACGAGGTTGTACGGTGCGAAGATTGTTTGCGACAGTGGGACCTTGGCAGCCGCACCCGATAGGCCGAGCACGTCGCTCACAAAGTTCTTCTCCGTGTTCATGAGAAGAGGTGCCGATGCCGTAAGCCCCGCATGCCACAAGAGCATCGACGCGTACGCACCGGTGCCCAGAAGTGGATAGTGAATGTCGATTCCGCGGTTCGCACACGAGCGTCCGACCTCACGTGCCAAGATCGCGCTGGTGACTAGACCAAAGCCCCAGTGAAACCATCCGCTAATGATGGCGAACGTGGTTACCACGAGGAGAGCTTGCGTCTTGTTGCGCGGAAGATCGGTGAGGCGCTGCACCAAACGCTTGACAGGCGGACTCGCGGCAATGGCTTCGCCGGTTACTACGATGAGCAGGATCTGAAAACCGAACTTGAGAATGAGATCGTTGCCGAAGCCGGAGACCCACACTTGAAGGAGGTCGGAAGCTTTGCTCGTGAGCGTGCCGAATGCGTCGCCGGGAAGCGGACTCATGGTTGAAAGAGCAAGTCCAAGCGCGACGAGCGTCAGTAGAAGAACGAGAACAAAGGGGTCTGGCATATAGCGACGAACAAAGCGATCGGCGCGAGTTCCAATTTGTGAGAACAGAGCGAGCACCTGGACACGATATTCGGTGTTGCACGGTTGCGTCACTGTGAACGTGAGGGTGTCGTGTGGTGAGACCGCGTGGTGAGGACTTCGTGCTACCCTTCGACACCCTTTCGTCGAACCTTGAGCAACAACGATCGGCGCGTGGGCATGGGTGCTGGCTCCGGCGCATCGAATGGTTCGGTCGATAACTCAAATGTCGCATGATCGAACGGCGTTCCGGGTGCTGCGACTCGAAGCGTAAGGCGCTCGCGAACACCGCGCCTCTGCAACGTGCGTGCTCGATAGTGGCAATACGGGTTGTTCCCCGGACGCCCAAAAAACGCATGCGCCGTAAATGTGCACCCGCCGAGGCAGTTCTCGGCAAAGTCACACGTTTTGCAAAACCCCCAGAGGTCTTCAAGTCCACGCGCGCGCGCAAACCCGAGCCCGGGCGCCGAGTTCCAGACGTGCTCGAGCGTGTCATTGCGCAAATTGCCGCCGACATAGTGCGTTGTCTGCAATGACGGACAACCTTTCACCGCACCGTCGGACTCAATGCCGAGAACATACTTTCCCGCTTGGCACCCTTGAAAGTGATCGCGTCCGTCCTTCGTGAGGGAACGCAAGAGCGCCTCCTCTGGCCCGAAGTACCCCAAATTGTTACCAGGCATGATCAAAATTTCATCGCGGTACGCACGCTCCTTGAGCGCGGCCACGCGAGGCAGGATCTCGAGTAAGTCGTAGGGTTGAAGGATCATCTCAGGCCGGTCGGCCGCACGCCCGAGCGGAGTCGTGAGTTGCACTTGCCATGCGCTAATTCCCTGCACGCAAAGGTGATCGTAGAGTGCCTCGAGATCGTCTTTGTTGAAGCGGTTGATGTTGGTATTTGCCGCTGTGCGAAGGCCCGCAGCCCTCAGATACGAGAGCGCGCGTGTCGCAGACTCAAAGCTCCCAATCGTCGCGCGCATGGCATCGTGCGTTGGTGCAAGGCCGTCGACGCTCACCGAAACCGCAGTGAGTCCAGCGTGGGCCATTTGCGCTGCGAGCTCTTGTGTGATCCCTCGCCCGCCCGTCGTCATCGTGGGGCGAATGCCCGATTCGGCAAGTGCCTTGACGATCACAAGAAAGCCCGGGTGCAGATAGGCTTCGCCGCCGATGAGCACCACTTCGCCTGCGCGCATCTTAGCAAGTTGCTTCACCACGCCTAAGGCTTGCTCCGTTGACAACTCTGTCACTCGCGGCTCTCCCGCACGCGATCCACAATGCGTGCACGGCTGGTCGCAGCGAAGCGTGAGCTCCCACACAACGTACGCGGGGCGAAAATCGTGAACGGGCAACAAGATACGACGCTTGGTCTGCACGAGGATCTACAAACGTACTCGAGGGCCTCGCGAACCGATACGCCGGTCACGATGCCCTCGCGCGAGAGACTCGTTAAACGTTACTTCTTCAGTGGCCCGACCACGGAGAACGCTGCGCCCTGAGGGTCGATAGCCTGTGCGATGCGCTCACCACTGGGGCCGGGGACATCCATCGGCCCGTTCATGATCTTGCCGCCGAGCTCGCGGATGCGGTTCACTGCGTGATCTGCGTTGTCGACACGAACATAGAGATTCCAGTTTGGCGGCATGCCTTTCATGTCTGGCGTGATCTTCATGATGCCGCCGTACGTTTTTTCGCCTTGTCCGTACATTTGGTACACACCCATGGGTCCCATATCCATGGCCGTCGTTTTCTCCCAGCCGAAGAGATCGGTGTAGAACGTGAGCGCCGCAACGGCGTCCGTCGTGTAAAGCTCGTGCCACGCGAACTCGCCAAGAGCGCCCTCGCGTACGGGTTCCTCCTTTGTACCCTTAAACGCCGCAAAGACCGCCCCCTGGGGATCTTGCAGCACGGCGAATCGTCCGACGTTTGGAATGTCCTTCGCCTCAACGAGTACCTTCGCACTCAGCTCGCGAGCGCGTTTCACCGTGGCATCGACGTTGTCTGTTCCGATGTACGCGAGCCAATGTGGAGGCGCGCCCATCTTCTTCGCCTCCTCCGGAAGCTGCATCACGCCGCCCACCGGACCGCTCGGGGCGACCCACATCGTGTACTCCATGGGCCCGTCGAACTTCTGCGTGGTCCAACCAATTGCCTGCGTATAGAATTTCTGCGCGGCGTCGGGGTTGCTCGTCATGAGCTCGTACCAAACGAATCGACCGTGAACTTTTGAATTAGCCATAGAGACCTCCATGCGTTGTGTCGAACGGAGTAGCACAACCGATCCGCGCGGGAATCTGAGAAGATTGTCACACCTCCACAGTTTTCGAACGTGTCAAAATGTCACTTCATGTCTTGCCTTAGGAACTGATTGGCCCCACGACGGCCCTTCGAGGGGCGTTATTTTGGGGGAAATATGCATACAAGCCGGATTGTTTGGACGATTGGAAAAGCCGCGTCGCGGGCGCTGCTTCGAGGAAAGCTCGCCGATCCGCGCGGCACATTTTCGCTTTCCATGCGTGTTTGGCCTAACGAGGCAGACCTGAAGTTTGTAAACCACGCGAGTTACTTTGTGTACTTCGAGGCGGCACGTTGGGATGCGGGACTGCAATGCGGCTTTGGCAACGTGTTGCGCTCGCGACAGTGCTCCCCCATCGCCGGTGGACAACTCATTCAGTATCTGCGTCCGATGCAACGCCACGACACGTTTGAGGTTGTGACGAAAATCCTCGCCGTCGACGAACGTTGGTGGCACTTCGAACACAAGGTTGTTCGCAAGGGCGAGGTATGCACGAGGGCATGGGTGAAAGTCGTTATGCGCAACCGAACTGGAGTTCTCGCTCCGCAAGAACTTCTACGGCTCGCGGGACACACCGTGGAGTTACCGAACGACGTTACACGCGTGGACAAACTTGTGAAGGAACTCGCTACTTGCGGGCCTTCAGCCACGCAATGACTTCGTCCCGCACCGCGACGCCCTGCTCGTCCTTGAAGTTCGCGTGCCAGCCGTGCTTCATGCCCGTCACCTCGTGGTAGGTGACGTCGACTTTGCCCGCCTTCAGTGAATCGCGCATGAACTGGCCCTGCGTGACGGGTACCACGGGATCGTCGTCACTGTGCGCGATGTAAAATGGTGGGTCGTTCGCATCGACGTATGTCGTCGCGGACGCGCTCGTGCAAATGCCCGAAGCCTCCGCCGAACCGAGCGCGCACGGTGTGTTGCTCGAAAGCCCGATGAACTTCTTCTCGCCGTTTTGCGTTCCGACCCGCGCCGGATCATTGAAGAGTTGGTTCCAATTGGACGGACCAAAGTACGTAACAACGCCCTGCAGTTTGTTCGATTCCTTCGCTCCATCGGCGCAATCGGTTGGCGTGAATTCAGGCAGGTCGCCGGTAGTCCCCAAGAAATTCGTCATGAATCCGCCCGCAGATCCGCCGAGCACAAAGATGTGATTGGGATCGACACGGAACGACGATGCCTTCATACGAAGCCACATGATGGCGCACTTGATGTCCATGGGCGAATTCGGGAACGAAACCTCTCCGCTCGCGTAGTCGCTGTACACGCGGTAGTTGACCGAGAACGCCGCAAAACCTTGAGACACAAGATATTCCGACCACGTGACTTCGGCTTTGCCGTCCTTTTCACCGGTTGAAAATCCGCCGCCATGAATTTGGATCACGGCCGCGACGGGCGTCGTGCGATCAGGCAACCAAAGATCGCCGGCTAGTGCCAGGCTTCCCACCGTTCGGAATACTAGATCCTTCTTCGTTTCCGCAGACAACGGCGACGTGTCTTGGGGGGCCGCGTCGGCGTCCGTGGACGCGTCGGTGACCACGTTCGTTCCGCCATCGGGATTCGTCGTAGCGGTGCTGCCACATGCAGTGAGCGCAAAAAACAGTCCGCCAAGTGCAACATTCGTGAAATCTCGCATCGTCGAAGCCTCCGTCGGACCACCATGGTGCACCATTAGTGCCAACAGGAGCAATCGCGCGCACGGTCATCCGACGACCGAATTGCGCGTCATCGGCCTACGAGTCTGGAGGTCGATGCGCACCGGAACGACGACCATGGGCATCGCCAAGCGCTGCAGACGCTTTTGCACCATAAATGCAGTCTCGTTGTGAAGGATACGATTCCAGAGAGTGTCTTCTTCGAAGATGAGTTGCCCAGCTACAAAGAGCGCGCGCGGATAGCGCTGAATGAGATCCGCTGCGATTTTCTCGACCTCAACGGCAACCTCCGTCCCCACGGAAACCGCACTTGCAACCGCCAAATCCATCTCCAACGTCTGCGCGTACCGCTCGTATTGCAACAGGCTCTGGCGCGTTCGAAGCTCGAGCGCTTCGATTTGATCGGCTCCCTTAAACGACTCCGAGTCAATGACGGCGACACTCACAAAGACGACGCCAGCAAAGTGATTTGGAAACATTCGCAGCAGCGTGAGCAACGCGTGCCGACCCAATCCGCCGTAACCACCAACGAGAAGAATGGCCACCGGCTTCGATGGATCCGGATCGGGCGCGCCATTGTGCTCTGACAGCCCACGCGTGGGACCGCCTGCAAATGAAATTTTCGATGTGCTGACCCGTTCAAACGATGCGGCGTCGACTTCTGCCGGCGACGGAAGGTCCACGCCGAGCTGTGAAATAGCCCCGCGCACGAGCGTGTAGTGACGCCGGATGAGGAAACAGAGACCGACGATCGCCGCCGTGGCAACGAGGGTCACCCACGCGCCCTCGGTGAATTTCTCGAGAATCGTGATGATCAAAATTGTCATGCACAACGAGAGCGCAACGCCATGGGCAAAGAGATGCCGAAACCACGGGCCGTGCTCCTTGCGATGTTTGACCCAGTATCGTGCCATCGCAAGGTTCGACAAACTGAACGTCAAGAACACGTTGATCGAATACATAACGACAAGCTTCGACACGTCTCCGCGCGTGTAGATAAGCGCCGCAATGGCCGCGACAGACATGAGCATCACGCCGTTGCGCATCGAAAGCCGATCGGACAGTGCCGCAAATCGATGGGGAAGCCATGAGTCGACCGCCATGTTCGCCATGACACGTGGCCCGTCGAGAAACCCCGCTTGAGCGGCTACGAAGAGCAGAGCGCCTTCGCTCACCAACGCGGTAATAACGAAGGCTGTGCCAAGCTTCACTCCTCCGATGTGCCAATGTCCTGCCACGCGCTCGAGAAGAACGGCGTTCATCGTTTTGCCTTCCACCGGGTGCGCATGAACAAGCAGATACGAAAGAAGAATTCCTCCCGCCGTGAGTGCGAGCGATGTCGCCATGAGAAGCATCGTGCGCTTGGCTGTCTTCACGCGCGGCTCGCGCATCATAGCAACGCCGTTCGATACGGCCTCAATGCCCGTGTAGGTGCCACCACCCATGGAATACGCATGGACGAAGAGCTTCAGCGCGCCAAACACTCCGAGTGCTGACGTTGTACGCGCCACATTCGCACGCACTTCTTCGCTCACAGCACCTACATCGCCAAGATGTCCGCCAATCGTGACAACGAGCAGGATGGCATGTGTCAGCAGGAAGATCGCAAAAATTGGAACAAGCGAAGTTACAGATTCCTTTACGCCTCGAATGTTAAGGATGGTCAAAAGAAGAATGCCGGCGAAGCCGACCGGCAACTTCCAAACAAGCCATGTATGGGGAAGAAAACTAAAAATCGCGTCGGCGCCGCTTGCAATAGAAATGGTGATGGTGAGGACATAGTCCACAAGAAGCGCGGCTCCAGACACGAGCCCCACACGCTCGTGAAGTAACTTCGACGCAACGACATATCCGCCGCCGCCCGACGGGAACTGCTCGATGATCCGGCTGTAGCCATGGCTAATAATGAAGACCGTCGCGGCCATGGCAAGCGCGAGGAAGAACGCGAGCCCCGTGTGCTCCCCGAGCGCACGAAACGCTTCGTCTGGACCATACGCCGACGAGGACAATCCGTCAGCCCCGAGCCCCACCCAAGCGAGCAACGCGATGAGGGAAAGTTTGTGGAACGCTTCGGGGTCTTTGGCGTCCTTCGGCGGACCGAAGAGGAGGAGACGGATCTTGCTCGGCATGCGTTGGACAGCGAATCGCAATACTCGAAAGGACTCGGTGCGCGCCTTCGCGTGCTTCTCAGAGTATGAACACGCGCATCAAGAAGGCACAAAGAGGCCGTTCGGGCGCGTTAAGATTTCATCAAAATCGGAACGATGGGCCACGCAGTTTTCGCACTCCTTTTCCGGGATCGTAGGATGCCACTGTGATCGAGCGCCCCGATCCAGCTGAGATCCTCGAACGCGTGCACACCGCGGAGGCCAAAGCAACCCGCGGCAAGCTGACGATTTTCTTCGGAGCCGCGCCGGGCGTCGGCAAGACATATACGATGCTCGAAGCCGCGCGGGTCGAACTTGATCAACAACGGGGTGTCATCATCGGAATCGTCGAAACGCACGGACGGTACGACACGGAAAGCCTTGTCCTCGGCTTCGAGCTTCTTCAGCGTCGAGTGGTTGAGCACGAAGGGACCAAGCAGACAGACCTTGATCTCAATTCCGCGCTTACACGACGCCCTCATCTGATTCTCGTCGATGAATTGGCTCACACGAATGCACCCGGTGCACGGCACCTCAAACGTTGGCAAGATGTGGAAGAACTGCTCGAC
>JAHFDX010000155.1 GCA_023248785.1 Myxococcales bacterium | reverse complement strand
GATGAGGTTCGACGGCTTGATGTCACGATGCACAACACCGGCTGCGTGAAGAGCCGCCAGCGCTTCGCACACCTGAAGCGCGAAACGATGAACGTCGGACAGTGGAAGTTTGCCCACACGCTCGAGACGGCTTGAAAGTGATTCGCCGTGCAAAAGCTCCATCACCAAATATGCGGTGCCGTCAGGCAGCGAGCCGTAGTCGACCACTTCAACCACGTTTGGATGCCACGCAAGCCCAAGCGCCTCGGCTTCGCGGCGCAACCGATCGCTTGCCACATTTTCCTGCGCGGCCACAGCGCGGAGCAGTTTAATGGCGACAGGAAGACCATCGGTGATGCGAAGCGCTTCGTAAATTACACCACTTGCGCCCGATCCCATCCTACGACCAATGCGGTACTGCCCTGCCACCACGCTGCCTTCAAGGTTGGTGGCATGGGTCCTTACGTTTGTTTCACGCAAGTGCAGACTTCGCTCGAGGGCTCGAACGCGCATCGCATGGGCCGATGCTTCAATTCGTCGCATCGCATCGCGGAAGCGCATCCACCCGATGACGCCTCCTAGCAACGTTCCCAAGCTCACAGCTGCGGCAACAATAAGAGCGTTGCGCGAAAACAGCGCCGTCCCGATCGAAACGAGCCCAAAGACACCGGCAAGGAGAGCAATCGAACGCGTCATCGACGGTTCGCCCCACGTCACACCGTAAATGCGGGCGCCGGCTTCCTCAGACCTTTTTGTAACCGCAATGGTTTTATATCCGAAGAGCCCAGGAACCGCGGCGAGTTCGAGGCGGCGCGCACGATCGAGAAGCCCGTCAGACTCGTTTTGCGGATCGTGCGCAAAATCCACCCGCCCGGTCCATGATCCTGGTGAGCGCGATACCGTTTGCCAACGCGTCGTTCGACCGAACTCGCTTTCGGACGCCTCGAATCGGCCGAGCACATCGTGAGGCGTCACAGAACCTCGCAACACTTGACCCCATGCGCCGAGATTGTCGTGGTCGAGCAATCGCCGAGACACCTCACTGAGCGCAGCATCCCCACACCGCTCGACAAACGATTGCATCGCCGAACGAATTGCTGAGAGCGGTACCGGCCGTGTTTCGTCTTCGACATCCGCTCGAACCATGCGAAGCGAGGCAAGCCATGCATCTCCCGCATCAGCGCCAAGCCTGCCCTCAAGAATACGGAGCAGCGCCTTCAGCAGGGCTGCGCGTGCGTATCCAATAGGAAAGCTCCGCCGATTCACGTGGTAGAGCCATGGTACCAACGATTGTGAATGTCCTCCACCTCCGCAAGCTCGTTCGGAGCCTTCGTTCAACGAATTGATGCCGGGACGGTAGGAGGCAAGGCGTGCATCTTGTTTCGCGCGCGCGAACCTGGGACAACGCGTTACATCGCGTGGGTGGACGGCCAGGTGGGCCTGCTGTCGCGTGAAATCGAGAGTGTTTTTCGGACCGCGCTGCATCGCTCGCGCAATGAACCTCGGACGGCGTGGTTGCGCGCCCGACTGATAGGGACTCCGATCGGCTACGATGGGGCGGCGCTCGCTTTCTTTCGCGAGGACGGCATCGTGACGCTCGCCCCATCGGTCGAACTAACGCCAACGTCTTTGGAGGGACTGCCACAAGAGGAGCTTCCGGATGGGCAAACGCTCCTTGAAGAACTCCTAAGCAGGGACCTCGACGATTATCGACAATGGCTCGTGAAGGCGGCGCGCGCAGCGATTGGAAGACTCGAACGGCGCAGAGAAGCCGTGCGCTTGGATATCGAGAAAATGAAGAACGCCGAGAAACGAGCTGAAGACGCGCGACTCTTCGTGGCCGAGGCGTCACGAGCCGCACGAGGCCAGACCGAGCTCCGCGCTCTCGACTGGTCGGACGGGACCGCCATAGAGCGTGTGTTTCACATCGCTGCACATGAACTTCCGAAGGTGCAACTCGAACGCATCTTTGCGCGGGCAAAACGACTCAAAGACGGCGCGACTTTTGCCCGGGCTCGCTTGCTTGATGCCGAGCGAGCGCTCGAAATAATTTCAGAGCTATGTGCTGTTGCCACTGTTGCCACCTCACGCGAGGAGCTCGACGCGCTGGTCCAAGACGTCAAAGCGTGCGCACCAAGGGACGTTCGGTTCGGAGCCGGACCTACGAAGGCGAAGGCCCCGGCGCAGAAGCGGCGGTCGCCCTATCGATTGTTTCGTTCGGAACGGGCGACGCCTATTTGGGTGGGTCGCGGAGGTGCAGACAACGACACTCTTACGTTGCGTCTGTCGCAGTCGACCGACTTGTGGCTTCACGCAAAAAATCAATCGGGCGCACATGTGATTGTTCCACTCCATCGCGGCAAGTCGTGTCCGAGCGATGTGTTACTCGACGCGGCACATCTCGCAGCACACTTTTCAGACGGGAGGGGCAACGCGGTGATTGATGTGCAATACACGGAACGGCGCCATGTTCATAAACCCAAAGGAAGTCCACCTGGATTCGTGGTCGTCATGCGCGAAAAGGTGCTTGCGTTGAGACTCGAAGGCACGCGCCTAAACACGCTACTCGCCCGCGAAGAGCAACCCGAAGATCATGACGAGCCACCGCGCACGTAAACGCCCTAGCATAATGGAACGATGCGCTTGACCGAGCTTCTTGAGCGATGGCTAGGTCGCGTGGAGGTGACGCTTACAGGTAGCGATCTAGACCTGCGCGAAGGCCGCGATGCATGCGCGCGCAACGAATACATGCGCGCGCGACTAGCGGCCAAACGCATCGTCGAGCGCACACCTGACTCCCTTCTCGGCCTCGCCCTGCTTGCCGATGCGTGTGAGGGCGCCGCCCTGCACGCCGAACTCGTTCAAACACTCGAGTACCTCGCGCTTCGCATTCCCACGAATGCAAACGTCTGGTTGCGATTGGGCCGTGCACGCTCCGAAGTGGGTGACGATGTTTCCCTGATTCACGATGCCTTTGTTCGAGCGCTCACCGTCGCAGACTATGGTTCTGACGAGCGTCGAGCGGCCATCTTTGAACTTGCCGACATAGACCTTGCACGTGGCGACGGTGCGCGCGCCGAATTGTGGCTAGCCCGGTTACCCATTGCTGACCCAGCAGTTCGCATTGCGAACGCGGAGGCGCAACTTTTGCTCGGAAATACGGAACGCGCCGGCCGGTGGCTAAGTGACCTCACGCCCGACCCTACGGATGGACGAGCCGCACGCGTAGTTGGCACGTACCTCGCTCAAAAACGCGACCATGATTGTTATATTTATCTTGTCCGCGCCGTATTGCTTGACGAGCCGACGGCGCTCGACGTCTTGCGGCAAACCATCATTTGGCACCCCCCAAACGATTCGGATTTGGCGCGAGTCATCACCGTGGTTTCAGCCAAGGCCGTCGAAACAGATCCGCGCTGGCGATCTGCACTCGCCTATGCGCGAGGGCTCGATTCGGAAGCGGTGACGGCGCTCATGGAGGCGGTCGATCATGGCGATGCTGATTCCGCCATTGCGTTGTTCGAAATGGCCTTGCGCACGAAGAATCACGAAGCACTCGCCAAAGCCCTTCCGTTGGTTCCGGCATCTGCGCGTTCTGAGCAAGCCAAACGACTGCTAGGGGCCATCGACGCCGCGTCGGTCGACCGTTCGCTCGACCTCATCGCCACCGTGATCCTTGACGATTTTGAGTCATGGACGCAAGCCATCACCGCTCAACGCATGTCGGAAATCGCACCACCCCCACCCGCTACGGTGCAGTGGGACATCGTACTCGAGCGATGCATGAGGCACGCGAAAGCGTCGGGACTCTTACGTTCGATGACGGAGCTCTTTGCTATTGAGCGTGAGCGCGAGCGGCCTGTTTTGGCCGTGATTGCAGGGGAATTTAACGCCGGGAAAAGTACATGGATCAACGCGTGGCTGGGGGCTGACGTGGCGCCGACGGGCATTTTGCCTACGACGGCAACGCTGCATCACCTGCGCTTCGGCCCTGACCCCTATGCGCGAATCGTCCATCGTCCCGTCAAAGGGATTCCCGATCGCATTCTCGCGCAAGGCGCACTGCGCGAGGTACTTGCAGGGTTGTGCTCCGAGGACGTTGAGCGGGTCGAGTTGATAGCTCCCGTCACCGCACTCACGCGTGTAGAGCTCCTCGATACACCGGGATTCAATGCGCTCGACCACGAGCACGCTCAAGCCGCCGAGCGTGGGCTCACCGAAGCGGACGTGGTGCTGTACCTGCTCGACGCGTCTCAGGCGCTGAAGCACAGCGACCGAGAGGTTTTGGCCCGTATTGCTGCGGCGGGAATTCCCGTTCAAATATTCGTAACAAAGATCGATCGATTTAATGCGGAAAACCAAAAGCGAATCCTCCATACCGTTTCAGCCGGCTTAGCAGATGCTGGGCTCGGCTCGATTACGCCCCCCATTGCGGTATCGGCAAAGTTGGCGTTGAAGGCCAAACTCGAAGGGGTGACCGACGACCGTTCGGGCTGGTGTGAGGTCGAGACGTTCATCGAAGAGCAACTTCTGAGTCGAAGCGCTGCACGCAAAGATGGGTCGCTACGGCGTCGCGCCCTTCGCGCAGTTTTGGAACTTAGAGACCAATTCGAGCGGGCCTCGCAGGTGGAACAAGAACAGCGGCGAACAGAGGTCGCGCGACACGAAGGTCGATTGGAGCGCGCCGCAGCCATGGAGCGCGACGAGAAGGAAACGAATGCGCGGATGAAGCAGGCCCTCGCACCGGCTTTTCGTACATGGCAACAAGAATGCGATTTGGCAAAGCTCGCC
This sequence comes from Myxococcales bacterium, assembly GCA_023248785.1. Lineage (GTDB taxonomy): Bacteria > Myxococcota_A > Polyangia > Polyangiales > Polyangiaceae > JAHFDX01. Next base: position 3,131 of record JAHFDX010000155.1, on the reverse strand, counting down.
CTCGGTCGAAGCCGGAACGGGAATCCGCCTCACGCCAATAGCTTTCTCGTCTCGCGCGCTCTCGTTTGGATTTTGCCGGCGCTGCTCGAAGGCTGGCAACGAATCGCCCAGCCCGCTGAACTTCTCGAAGCGTCCCTCCGCGCGGCAGCCTTGGCTCTGGTTCGAGCATTTGCCATGGGCGACACGCACGCCCTGGAGACGCTCTCGGAATCGGCCATGTTCACGTTGGTAGATCTACTTCGTGAAGTTCCCGCCTCGACGGAGCATGGGACGACCGCCAAAGGGCTGCTCCGAGAGACTCGAGCGCTCGCGAACGCGTTGGATTTTTCCCACTTCGAACGGCCGTGAAGCAAAAAAGATGCTAACCTCTGGGATGTCGTCAAAAGCCCTTGGAAATGGGCTTATGGCCGCCCTTCCGCCGGTCGTTACAGAGGTAGCAGCCCCACGAAGCATCATACGAAGCATCTAGCAAGCGCCCACGCAGCGTTCAGCAACGAGGTGTCGTGAATGGAGATGAAACAGCAGCTCCGGCTGAGTCAACAGCTGGTCATGACGCCGCAGCTGCAACAGGCCATCAAGCTGTTGCAGTTGTCCCGACTTGAGTTGATCGACGAAATTCGTAAGGAGCTCGACGGGAACCCCGTGTTGGCCGACGAGGAAGTCGATCCGCGCGCCCGCGCCATGGCAACCGAAGGGCCCCCGCCATGCGAAACAGGTGTTAGTTCGGACGGCGCCACCGGGATTACAGAGCGCCTGAATGGCGCGCTCGACCTTGAAAAACGCAGCGAAGACAAGCGCGTTCAGGATATCGACTGGGAGCAATTCCTCGAAAACCGCTCTATGCAGCAGCCTCTTCCAGCGACGCGAACGGGTGCCCTGGAAGACCTTCCGACCGTCGATCAAAGCCTCACGCGTGGAGCGAACCTCGTCGAGCATCTTCAATGGCAACTGCAGATGAGTGATTTTACCGACGCCGAGCGACGTTTCGCTGAACTCGTCCTTGGAAACCTGGAAGACAATGGCTTCCTCGATCTTCATGGCATCGAGCGTGATGGCGTTAAGATGCCGGATCTCACGATCGAGGAGATGGCCGAGGAAGTCGGTCTCGATCCGGAGGACGCGCCCGAGGTCCTACGCATCATGCAAGAATGGGATCCGATCGGTTGTTGCTCCCGTGACCTGCGCGAATGTCTTGCGATCCAAGCCGAGGCATTTGGATATGACGACCTCGAGGTGACCATCATCGATAAGCACCTCCATAACCTAGAAAAACATAATTACCAGGCGATCGCGCGTGATCTCAAAGTTCCCGTTGAAGAAGTGTACGAGGCCGTCAAAGAAATCCAAAAGCTCGAAAGCCGCCCGGCCCGTAACTTCACTGATTCGGACGATCGCAGCATCGCCATTACGCCCGATGTTTACGTGATTAAGAACGGCGACAAGTTCACCGTGACCGATAACGACCGCGGCGTTCAGCGGCTGTACATCAACGAATCACTCACCAAGCAACTTCTAAAAGATCCTCAAGCGAAGGATTTTATTGGCGAAAAGCTGCGAAACGCCCAATGGCTCATTCGCGCCATCGAGCAGCGCCGAAAGACGATCATTCGCGTGACCGAGTGCATTGTCGACAAGCAGCGCGAGTTCTTTGAAAAGGGCGTTGCATACTTAAAGCCGATGATTTTGCGCGACGTCGCGGAAACGGTAGGTATGCACGAATCCACCATTAGCCGAGTGACTACGAACAAGTACGTCCACACCCCACAGGGTCTTTTCGAGCTCAAGTACTTCTTCAACTCGTCCATACGGCGGGTGGCCGAGGAAGACATCGCCTCCGAAAGCGTTAAGCAGGCCATCAAGAAGGTCATCGACGGGGAGGACAAGAAGAATCCGCTCAGCGACCAGCAAATTGTTGAACTTTTGGCGAAACGTGACGGCATTCAGATCGCCCGCCGAACCGTTGCGAAGTACCGAGAGATGCTTGGCATCCTCTCCTCGAGCAAGCGCAAGAAGGTTTTCTGAACGGTCTTCCGTCCGGTATGGCTCAGGTACAGCGACTGGTCGTGAGAATGGCGTTGTATCTGGCCGTGCAAGTCGGAAGAAGCGGCGTATTATTAAGGTTGTGTCGAAGAGGGATTAGACACTCCCTCTTCCCCCCAGGAGGTATGGCCGGATGAACATTGCGATCACCTTCCGTCAGATGGAACCCACGGATGCGGTTAAGGCGTATGCAAATGACAAAGTCTCAAAGATCCAAAAGTTTCTACAAAAACCACTGCAAGGACACATCACCCTAAGTTGTCAAAACCATTCACACACGGCCGAAGTTGACCTGCACGCGGGGCATGATCATTTTCACGCCCACGAGACGACGGAAGACATGTACGCGACCATCGATAAAGTCGCCGACAAGATCGAACGCCAGATCCTGTCGTCCAAACGAGGCACATCAAAGAAGGGTGGCGAACGCGCGTCGCAACACTTGCTGCCGGACACTGAAGAACCGTAGGAGCAGGCAGTTTCTCGGCAGTCCTTAAGTCTGCTAGAAAGAAATTGCCATGAAGCTGAGCGATATCCTCACGGAGGAGCGAATCGCGATCCTGCCGGGACACGGTGGGGTCGCGCTCAGCAAAGTGGCGGTCGTGAAACAATTAGCGACGCTGCTTGCGTCCGGCTCCTCGCTTTCGCTCGCGACAATCGAGGAGACGCTCCTCGAGCGAGAGCAATTGCAGTCGACGGGGATCGGCGAGGGTGTAGCCATACCCCACGCCTCGTTGCCTGGCCTCGATACACAGCGAGCCGCTTTGGTGTTGGCACGACATGGCGTGCAGTTTGATGCGATTGATCATCAGCCGGTGTCGATCCTGTTCGCAGTGGTGGGTCCGAAACATGCGACCGGAGAACATCTAAAAACACTCGCCCGAATTTCACGCGTCCTAAGGAACCAAACGTTTCGCGATGAGTTGCTCGACTGTGACACGGTGCACGCGGCGTTCGAGCGTTTGATTCGCGAGGACAACCCATGAGCGAGCGCGGTGACGAAAGCTCGCATCCCCTCGCTACAGACGAACCCCACGAAGAACCGGATCCATCAACCACAGGTGGGGGAATGACAGCACCGGCAATCACGA
>JAHFDX010000796.1 GCA_023248785.1 Myxococcales bacterium | reverse complement strand
AGACGACGACCTACCGGAAGGCGCGTTGATCGATTGTGCATCCATCAAGAGGCCGGTGGACGATGCGTTCGATTTCGTGATCATCGGTTCCGGCGCTGCCGGTGCTGTCGCAGCACACACGCTCACGCTCGCTGGGTATTCGGTTGCACTTGCAGAAGAAGGGCCTTTCATCCCAACACGCAGCTTGACCGACGATCTCTTCACTACGTTCCGGCGATTCTTCCGCGATGCGGCCATGCAAGCGATGGAGGGAAAAATGTTCATCCCTTACATTCAAGGTCGCTGCGTGGGCGGCAGCACACTCATCAACTCGGCCATCGCGTGGCGCACACCTGAAGACGTCATCGACGACTGGCGTGATCGGTTTGGACTTGGCTCCTCCATCACCATGTCGGCTCTCGAACCGCACTTTGCAGCGCTCGAAGAAGATCTTAACGTTCATGCGGTCGCCGATGAAGTCCTCGGTGGCAACAACTCAAAATTCCTTGAACAAGCGCGTAAGCACGGCCTCCATCCGACCGCCATCAAGCGTTACGAAAGGCATTGCAAGGGCTCTGCGAAGTGCATGAATGGTTGCCCAACGGGCGCCAAGCAAAGCATGAACGTGACGTACATTCCGTGGGCCCTGCGTCGCGGCGCGCGCTTGTACTACAATTGTCGAGTCCACCGCGTGGAGCTCGCGGGCGGACGCGCGGTGGGAACGCTTGGCAGTGGAGCCTCGGGCACCACGGTGCGATTGCGCGCTCGCCGAGGCGTTTTCGTGGCGGCCAGCACCGTTCAGTCGCCGAACATTTTACGCCGGAGTGGAATTCGGTCCGATCATCTTGGACACCATTTTCAAACACACCCTGGATGCGGAATGGGCGCGCTCTTGCAGGATGAAGTAAATCCGTATTTCGGTGCCACACAAGGCGCGGAGAGCATTCACCTGCGTGTGAGCGACCGGATCAAGTTTGAAACGATCAGCATTAATCCTGAACTTCTCCCCGTGCGAAGCCCTGGTCTCGGTCACAGCCTCGTACGTCGCATGACGCAAGCGAAGAATCTTGTCATTTGGGTCATGCTTGTTCGCTCGCAAGCCGAAGGCCTTGTCAAACAAGCACTCCTTGGAGGTCGCGACCAAGTGCGCTTCAACTTAACCGAGAGCGACATGCACCACGTTCGCTTTGGCCTTTCCCACATCGCACAAATGATGTTCGACGCAGGTGCCAAAGAGATTTGGACGGGCATTTACGGCCTTCCCTCGATTCTTACGTCACCCGATCAGGTGAAGCTCGTCGCCGATGGACCCCTCGATCCACGCGCATACACATTCGTTACCAGCCACATGTTCGGAGCAGCAAGAATGGGTTCCGATCCGCGCGCAAGCGTTGTTGGCCTCGACTTCGCCGTGCACGACGTACCAAACCTCTACGTGATCGATTCGAGCGTTTTTCCGACCAACCTCGGCGTCAATCCGCAGCACTCCATCATGGCCCTCGCCCGGCTTGCAGCATCGCGCGTTGCAGACACACCACCATTGATCGCTCTTGATTAGTCCACCGTTCGCACCACCCCAAGAAAGATTCCTTGACGGGCCTTTCACCCCGAATATTCTGGCGCGCCTACCAGCGCCACCTTAGCTCAGTGGTAGAGCAACGGTTTCGTAAACCGTAGGTCTCGAGTTCAAGTCTCGAAGGTGGCTCCAGCACTCACTCAAACACGCGACTGCCTTCGCGCACCGCATCCAGCATCTCGTGCATGGTAAATGCGAGCGCAGTGGGCAACTCGTCGTTGCGAAACAAGCGCACCTCCGAAACCTCGAGTGTGTTCATGACAGGCCTTAACGGTTCGCCTACCACGCAAGCGACCACGATCGTTACCGCGTGAAAGCGCGGATCACGATCCGGACGCGAATACACGCCCATCACCTCGCCAATCTCGATCACATCGCAGCCAGTCTCTTCGCGCAGCTCGCGGGCAAGTGTCTCGCGCGCGCGTTCGCCCCACTCGCATGTGCCTCCGGGCAGGGCCCACGTTCCCGTATCACCGCGGCGAACAAGCACCCACCGTCCATCGCGCGTGCGTGCAGCAGCGGCGATTCCCACTACCGGCCGTCGTAACAGGTGCCG
>JAHFDX010000795.1 GCA_023248785.1 Myxococcales bacterium | reverse complement strand
ATACGGCCCCGGATAGGGATACAGGCAACGGTTACGGTGTCGGATGCGGATACGGCTAACGGTTACGGCCTCGGGCCAGGGTATCGGCGAACTGGCTGTCTCACGATTTTGGCGTGCGCCCTCGACACCGTGACCGTTTGCGCGACCTAGGGCTGCGTGGTATGCGAGCGCCGGGCGTGCAGGCGGGAAGGTCACGATGACCCGTTCGACACTATCGACAGCTGCTTGATTGCTTATTGCATGCTCAGGCGCCACTTCAACCGTAACGAATCAGGACCCCATCCACAGCGATAGCCCGAGCGGGGGAAGTCTGGGCGATGGCGCCACGACCCAGGACGCAGCGGCTACTGCGTGGCGATACGGAAATCCTCAAGATGAGGAAGCGTATTGCACGCTGTGGGCGGAGGCTCGTGCCCATATTTTGTCCCCCAGTTGCGAGAGGCACAGCGATTCGTTCGTTTGGGCCCTTGGTTCGTGCGCGAAATTCGTTCCGTGCGGACGCGCAGTTTCGGAACCGGATTTCATCGAGCGTCAGCGCGCGTGCCTTACCGAAGAATTGACTTGTTTACACGACGATTCATGCTCGGGGAGAGCCGGGGCCAGCTACCCTGACGGTGCCGCCTTGCGCATGGCTTGCGAGGCAAAAGCAAGCGCGTGCAAGACGCAAGGGGTGAACATCGATGCCAACTGCGGATCATTCGGTGCCATCGTCGTCTCGCGACGCGAAGCCTTTCAACAGTGCTTTGATTCCGCAGCCGCGTGCTCGGGTGTTCAAGCGTGTTACCAGAAGGAAGTAGGAGTTGGCACCGTTTGCGAACTCTAGGCACCGAGGATGAACCTCACAGGCGTCTGGTTTTTTTCGACCGGTGCGCGCGTTGAGTCATCGCAAGCATACTCGCGGCTGCGCCACACAAGGCGAGCGTCGGAGGTCAACGCATGCGAAATGGATTCCTTTGTTGCCCGAGGAACCAACCCCCACCTTTGGTTCCTCCCCCGTCGGCGGAGGAGGCTCGCTCACAAAGGCGAATGCGTGATCAGACGTTCGACCCCATTGTTTCCACGTTGAGGAAAATCGCCCTCAATGCCCCTTGCCCGGCTTTGGCTTTGGGTCTTGCTCGACAATAGCAATTTGGATCCGCCGATTGCGCGCGCGGAGCGTTGGCGTAACGTTGGCTGAAATCGGTGCGGTCGCGCCCATTCCCGTCGCCGAAACGCGCGAGCCTTCAACGCCGTGCTTGACCAGCCAGGCCTTCACGGATTCTGCGCGCTGTTCGCTCACGTGCTTTGCATCGGCGCTTGGATCCATGTGTCCCTTCACCTCGATGCGTTTGATGCGCGTCTCGCGAATGAGCAAGTCGGCGACTTCGGCCAATGCTGGCAGCGAAGCCGGCAGGATGGTGGCGTTGTCCGCTGCGAATTGAATGGGCTGCTTTAGGGTAATTTCCTTTGCCCCCACGATGGCCAACGCATTCTTCGACTTCGCGCGGAGTGCCATGTCGTGGTGGCTGTCTTGGCGAACCTTGACTTCGGCGTCGTCGACCGTTGCCAGGTATCCGTCGGCCTTCACGTGAAGCTCGGCTTGACCGGGTGACACGCCTTCGAATTTGTAGGAGCCCGAAGCGTCTGTCGTCGCCGTCTGTTCCTTCTTTTGCGCATCCACCAGCTGCACCGTCACGCCCGATACCGCCGTTCCGCTCGTCGCGTCGCGTAAGGTGCCCATCAAAGTTCCAAGCTTGGGGAGCGCTTCGAGAGCACAATCCGCCTGCGAATCCTTGGCATCCGCAATCACGCCTTGGCATGCGCCGGATTTGTAACCGTCAGCGCTCACTTCGAACGCGTATGTGCCGTCGGTGAGCTCAAACGTTGTGAAGCGACCTTCTTTGCCCGTGAGCAATGCATTCAATTCCGCATGACCGGTGAATCCGACGATCGCGCCGGCGATCCCCTCTTGCTTGCCTGCTTCGTGTACGAGGCCAATCACGCGGCCGCGCTTGGGCGCCACTTCGACCACCTTTTCCACCGCACGAATGTTTGTGACGATGGGCTCCTTCTTCGTGTCCGCAGACCACCCCGCTCCGATGTAGAGCGTCCACGGTGCGACCGGACTGAGCTC
>JAHFDX010000794.1 GCA_023248785.1 Myxococcales bacterium | reverse complement strand
CGCGCTCGAGCGAGGTTCGCTCATTCATGAGATCCAATTCGAACTTCATACCGGACTGAGGTCGCGAGGCTGGCTTCCAGTTACTGAAGAACGCGCTGACGACGTTCGATTACTCATCGAGCAAGTAACGGAGCGCGTAGCGAAGCGATACGAAGACGAACTTCATCCAGCCGTTTTGCGCGTCTGGCAAGATTCACTCCGCACGATTGCTGCGGACATGCGTGAATGGTTGCGTCGCGCTCTTCTGGATCCGACGTGGGTGCCTATTCACTTCGAGCTTTCGGTCGGACTCGACTCTCAAGAAGCGCGCGACCCGAGCAGTCAATCTTTGCCGTTGGACCTTGAGTGTGGAATTCGCATGCGAGGTTCGATCGATCTCATCGAGCGCCATTCGCAGTCAGGGCAACTTCGCGCGACGGATTATAAAACCGGAAAAGCGTGGGTCGAAGATGGAAAGCTCATCGACGGCGGGCGGTCGCTGCAGCCGGTTCTTTACGCGCTTGCGTTAGAGCGGCTGTTTCCGGATGCGGAGGTGTTCGGTTCACAGCTCTATTACGCGACACACGCTGGCCAGTACAAGACGTCGACCGTGGTTCTCGACGACGATGCGCGCACCGCTGCCAGGACTGTGGCGACCACGATCGGGGCCGCACTAGAATCCGGATTTCTTCCAGCGGTTCCGCGTGCGGGCGAATGTGATCGATGCGACTACCGGATTGTGTGTGGCCCCTATGAAGAAGTGCGGTCCGCACGTAAGGAACGAAGCCGTACGCAGCGCCTCATTGAACTGCGGAGTCGACCATGACGTTCATCGACGAAGGTGAAAGGCAGAGGATCGCAAGCGATCTCGATGCAACCCTCATCGTCGAGGCCGCTGCGGGCACTGGCAAAACGACGGCGCTTGTGTCTCGCATCGTGGCGCTTATCCAAACGGGGCGCGCGACGCTTGCGACGATCGTAGCGGTGACATTTACAGACGCCGCGGCGGGGGAGTTGAAACTTCGCCTTCGCACGGCGCTTGAGCGAGCGCGTGCCGACTCGATCAGTAGCGAGCCGCGCGATCGATTGACGTTGGCTCTTCGTCAACTCGAAGAGGCGCGGGCCGGAACGATTCATTCGTTTTGCGGTGATCTCTTGCGTGCGCACGCTGTCGAAGCGGGGATCGACCCACTGTTCGAAGTCATCGCCGATCGAGGCAGCCTTTATGCAGACGTATTCGAACGTTGGTACGGGCGAGTACTTCGCGATCCCTTGCCTGGGATCCTTCGCGTGTTGCGACGTCCGATCAAAGCGTGGGATCAGTCATCGGCGCGCGCGATGCTCTTCCGCGCCGGACTTGATTTGATTGACCATCGCGATTTCGACGAGCCTTGGGTGTCCCCTGCGTTCGATCGCGTTTCAGAACTCGACGCGATCGCGCATGAAATTGCGGAGCTTGGCGCACTTGCGAAAAAGGCAACAGCTCCCGATGATTGGTTCGCAAAGTCGCTCGAACGCCTCGCTCTCTGGACCGAGGAGATGAACCTGCGTGAGCGCTTGCTCGGGCGCGATTACGGCTCGCTCGAGGCTGAGCTTCATCTCCTTTTGCGCGAACGGATGTGGGGCTGGAAAGGGAAGGGCACCTACTTCGCTTCGGGGCTTCGGCGCGACGAGGTTGCGAACAAGCGCGAGACGGTACGATTGCGGCTTGCAGATGTCCTTTGTCGATGTGACGCTGAACTTGCGGTTCTGTTGCGCGAAGAGTTGCGAGCTCTTGTGGAAGCGTACGAGATTGAGAAGAAGCGTTTGGGGCGCCTCGACTTTTTCGATCTGCTCCTCGTCACGCGCGACGTTCTTGTGCAGTCCGACGCGGTTCGAGAGCGCGTGAGTGCGGGAGTCTCACACATTCTTGTGGACGAGTTTCAAGACACTGATCCGCTTCAAGCCGAAATTGTTCTGCTTCTCGCTGCAAAACCCAGCACGAAAGGTCAAGCATTTGATCGGGAGCTTTCACCCGGGAAACTCTTCGTTGTCGGCGATCCAAAGCAAGCCATTTATCGTTTCAGACGCGCAGACCTCGCTCTCTATGAACGTGTAAAGCAGCATCTCCTGAGTCAGGGAGCGTCGTGTCTTCTCC
>JAHFDX010000154.1:7541-7951 GCA_023248785.1 Myxococcales bacterium | reverse complement strand
CTCGAGTACGCGTTTCAACTTGATCCATCGAACGCCGAAGTCCACGCTCGACTTCGCACGCTCGGATATGGCGGACATGCGGCGCCGGATGTTGAGTCTCCCAGCATTCCTGATCCGACTGAACTTCGCTCCGGATCCGAAGTGTGGAATGAGCAAGACCAACCATTGCCCTCGTTTCCACTCGAACCAGCGCAAAGGCAGCCATCCGCGAACGCGGAGCGATTTGACGACACAGACGACCCTTTTGCCGGCGCGGCGCTTCCGAGTTTTCCGCTTCCCGCCGAGAGCGATGTCGCACTCGATCTGGTTCAGCACAAGAACATTAACGAAGCCGACGATCCGTTTGGCGATCGCCGAACGCTCTTGCGAACCGACGCTGTCCCCATTCGCACGGGAAAATCTGGGGCTCG
>JAHFDX010000154.1:0-7531 GCA_023248785.1 Myxococcales bacterium | reverse complement strand
TCCGTGCTCGAAGAGGCCGATTTTTTCGCGTCGCGCGGTCTACTTCAAGACGCGCTCGTCATCCTTAGGGATCAGGGCCAGCGGTGGCCCAACCATCCGTTGATCGTCGAAAAGGTAGGGGAGCTTGAAGCGCTCGCCGAGTTTGGCGAAGCGCAACTCGTTCCCGCGCTGGGACGCGAGAGCCATCACGAACTTAACGACTTCCTCGATGAGCCGCTTCAGGAAGCGCGCACGGGAAGGACCGACGGCTACCAGCTCGACGTGGAAGCCGTTTTCGCAAACTTCAAGGCCGGCGTTACGCGCGAAGAACCAGTAAGCGAAGGTCGTTCACACGTCGATCTCGGTGTGGCCTACAAGGAGATGGGCCTGCCGGATGAAGCCATCCGTGAACTCAAGATTGGGGCGAACGATCCCGACCATGCCTGTGTTGCATGGTCAACCATCGGTCAGATTAACGCAGAGCGCGGACAATGGGACGGTGCGCTCGACGCGTATTCGCGCGGCCTGAACTCGAACTCGAGAACGGCGGAACAAGAAACCTTCCTTTCCTACGAAATAGCACGTTGTTACGAAGCGCAGGGAACGATCGAACAAGCAGTTCGTTACCTCGAGCGCGTGCTGGCGATTGACTCGAGCTTCCGCGATGCGCAGACACGCGTTGAGCGACTTCGCCGAGGTGAACTCAGCGCCGAATCGAATTCATACGGAGCGCAAGACGACTTCGATCGGGTGTTCGAAGAAATGATGAGCCGGCGCAAGTAGCACTTAATCGGGTCGGTCGACCACACTCGCCAAAAAATCGGAGCTCGCCGCAACGGCCCCCTCCACGAGCGCTTCGCCCCTAAATTTCCACACATTTGTGCGGTGGTGGACGATGGAAACTTCGAGGTCGAGCCGGTCGCCAGGAGTCACTACGCGCCTGAACTTCGCCTTCTCAACACCGAGGACGTACATGAGCGATGTTGATACGTCGAATGGTTCACTTGCATACGCGAGCAAACTCCCGAGCTGAATGAGGCTCTCCAAGATGAGAACGCCCGGCAAGATGGGCTTCGTGGGAAAGTGCCCCTGAAACCAAATTTCGCCGGCGCTAACGCACTTGTGACCCGCAATTCGCTCGTTCGGCTCGAGGTCTGTGACGCGGTCGATCAGCACAAACGGCCACCGGTGCGGTAGCAGACGCAAGATGCGATCGATGTCAAGTTGGATCACGCAGTAAGCGTATCACCTCTCGCTTGCTGCGGGCGCAGCCTTGTCTTTCTTGTCATCCTTGGCTTTGCCACCGCCACCGTTTGACAGGCGAATGATCTTGTCGGTCACATCGAGATCGGAGCGGTAAAATGGGGCCGCCGGCTTGTCGATGATGACATCGTATCCCTCTTGCGAAGCGAGGCGCTTGATATTGCCCTGAACACGCTCAATCAGCGGATTAATGAGCTCAGCTCGCTTACGGGCGAGCTCCTTTTGAAAGGCGTCGGCCATGGCCTGAAGCTCGAAGTACTCCTTACGAAACTGCTCTTCCTTACGCTGGAACGCTTCCCTCGACATCACGCGCGCCTGCTTTTGAAGATCTTCCTGTTGCTTCGCGAGATCCTGCTCCTTCTTTTGGATTTCCTGTTGGCGGTTTTCGAACACCTTCTTCAACGTGGCCTGCGCACGCAGACCGTCTTCGGTGTTGGCAACGGCGTATTGCAAATCAACAACTGCAATCTTTAAGGCATCGGCAGCGGCAGCAGTCCCCTCAGTCATAGCGCCCGTCATAGCCGCGATGAAGAGGCTGAACGCCCCGGCAAGGATTCCAGTCGATACGCGTTTCATGCGTAGGGGGGTAGCCAATGGCTTCATGTGGGTCAAGCATTCCCTGCCGCGGGCCTAACCATCATGCGAATGATCGTGGTGATCATGCGCATGTTCCCCGTGCTCGCTGTGATCATGATGATCGTGCGAAGCATGGGTTTCTTGCAGGTAATCGACCTGGATTGTCACGTGCTCCACGCCAAATTCGCGCTTGAGCTTGCTCGAAAGGGCTCCTGCCAACCCGCGGCAAGCCGAAGGAACAGCAACAATCGTCGCGACGATCGCGTCGTGCCCGGCGCCCAGCGTCCAAACGTGGATGCGCCGTACATCTGCAACATCTTCGGAAGCGAGAATTTTCTTTCGGATCGTGTCCGCTTGAAGATGCACAGGAGCCGCCTCGAGCAACACAACGAGGGCATCTCTTGTCAACCGAAGCGCACCGATCACGATGATGGCAACGACAACGAAGCTCGCAACACGGTCGAGGACTCGAGGCGCACCGAAATAGAGGGAAATGGACGTAACCAGAGCCGTGAGCGAAGCGAGCGCATCACCCATGAGGTGAAGCCACGCACCGCGGAGATTCAGGGTATGCCCCACCTGAGCTACCTCGCCCGCGACGTCGTGTGCCCCATGCCCATGCCCATGCCCATGTCCAGGTCCATGCCCATGTTCATGCCCGTGCATGGCCCCGTGAAGGAGCCAAGCGCACGCGCCGTTAACAAAGAGCGCCGCGATACTTACCGGAAGCATAATGGAGGCGCGTGGCCCATCCCCGTGATCGGTCCCAAGCGCATCGCGTGCGATTTCAAATGCCGCGACGAGAACGAGTAGGGCATTGAAGAGCGCCGCGAGAGGTTCCGCTCGCCGCAATCCAAATGTGAAACGCGATGTCGGTGCACGCCGTGCGAGATGCATCGCAAGAAGGCTGATCGACAGGCCCGCACAATCCATGAGTAAATGGATCGCATCGGCCCGAATAACCCGACCGTTGGCCATCACGCCGGCCGCGTATTCGATCACGAAGAACGGCCCGACAATACAGAGAACGATGAACAACCGCCGAGCCTGCATGGCTTCCTGTGGCGTTAGCGATTTGTTCTTGGGCTCGGGCATGAATGGAGGCTGTTTACACGACGACGTCATCGACCACGTCGACATAACTCGCGCGCATCATTGCTCCCGCCTGCTCGAGACGCTGCAGTGAGAGCATGTAAAACGGAGCGACCACGTCGGGCCGAGATTCGACGAAGCGGTTCCACGTCTCCCGAGTGAGCAGAAGCGCAACAACGGGCGTTACGCAAACGACGTCAACCGAAGCCTCTCGCACGAGAACGGTCGAGACTTCACCTGTCACGTCGCCGGGGCCCAACGTCGCCAGCAACACCGGATCGTCCGCATCCTTGCCGAACACAGAAACCTGGCCCGACGCAACGAGCCAGAGACCTTCCGCCATCTGGCCTGATGTCACAAAGCGTTGTCCCCGCTCGAGAATTCGCATCTCGCACGCCTGCAACAACGCCACTCGTGTTTCATGCGACAGCGCGCCTAGAACGCCTTCCCCCGACGAGACCATGTTCGCAAGAAGGCGCGACCTCGCAGTCTCGACGAGCCGCTCCGAGAGCCATGCGTGATCGGGGAGAAGTCGCCGTAGCGCGGCTTTCGGCATGCGAACCAGCACGGTAGGGCGTGCGACACGAACCGTAGCGACGCGAGGCGCATGTGTGAGCAATGCCAGTTCACCAAACATACTCCCTGCGTTTAATAGAGCGACGCGTCGCGTCTTGCCTTCGCCGACGGAACGCAAAACGTCGAGCTGCCCGCGGGCCACCCAGTAGACTGCATCGCCTGGCTCGCCTTCTTGGGTCACGACCGCATCTGGAAGCACGTACTCAACCGAGAGTTCACGGATAAGTGCCATCACTTCGTTGACCGAAAGTTCGATCCAGCCCGTTGCGGTCGACGCGCGAGGTGCATCGTGCGCTGCCTTGAGGCTATCGACAAGGATGCCTTCGACGACGGGGAACAACTTCACGCCGGGCATTGAGAGTCGCTTCGTATTGTCCACGGTGACAAGCGGCGGCGGCGGTGAACTCGCCAATGCGTCTGGCAAGGCGCGCGTCGCCGCGATCCGGTCGACATGGGCGCTCAAATCGTAACCGTTAGCGCGACATTCAAGCATTCCGACGAGCAGTGTTGGAAAGAGCCGCCGCCTTACAGCAACGCGAATGGCCACATCGAGGGCACGTTCGCCCATGGCGTGCTGTCCAAGGCGAGAGAGAGCAATCCCGCCGACAAGTGCCGCCATGGCAGCGTAGGAGTCGTCTGCAAGCACCGCAAACGCCCAGCGGATTGCTTCCTCGTTCTCTCCCTGCGTGAGCGCGACCATCGCACGCTCCAGAGGAGTGAGTTCCAAGGGGGCTTCAACCATGACTAGATGGTAGCCGACAAGGGATCACGACACCCCCCCGTTTCCTTGTCATCGGCTACTTGTCATCGGCCTCGTCACGAGCACGAGCACAACGCTCTATGAACTCGCTCACCGCCTCAGCCGTCGCCCGCACGAGCGGAACGACCTTGGGGTAGTCCATACGTGTGGGTCCAATGACTCCAACGACTCCTGCCGCCTCACCATTCGATATGTAGGGCGCTCCCACAATAGCAAGCTGCCCTCCCCCAAGTTCGCCCGCTTCGTTGCCCACAACTACACCGCTTGCATTGAGAGTCGCGTCGAGCAGACGCACGATTTTCTCCCGCTCATCGAGCGCAGTAACCACCTGCTTGGCACCCGAGGGATCTGAAAACTCCGGCATGTCGAGAAGCTTGTTCTGCCCTTCGATAACCACGTCGGACAACACGACAGCGACTCCCGATACCGCAGCTTCACCCAACGAGAAGGCCTGACGACGCAGTTGATTGTGTTGGACGCGCTCGGTGCCGAGCCGCCGAGTGAACAGGTCGCGCAGCTCTCCCAACGTGCGACCCTCGATGACGTCATCGAGGAGATTGTGAATCTTGACGAGATCGTTCTCGGTTACTTCCGCGGTCATAAAACGATTTTGCACACTGCCATCCTGCAGGACGAGCACCGCAAGCACCTCCTGCGCAGACATGCGAATGAACCGAAGGTGCTTGAGCTGAACCGTCTGCGGCTTCGGCGAAACCACAACAGCTGCAGTTCCCGAGAGCTCGCTGAGGAGCCGCCCGGTTTCGCGCAAAACGCTCTGGGAAGACGAGTCGCGCGGAAGAGATTCAAAGCGCGCGCGAATACGTTCATCCTCTTCTGTCGAGAGCGTGCGCACGTCCATGAGTGTGTCGATAAACAAGCGAAAGGCTCGGTCGGTCGGAATGCGCCCGGCACTCGCGTGGGGTTGAGTCAAGTACCCGGCCTCTTCCAGATCGGAAAGCACATTTCGTATCGACGCCGGTGACAAATCGAGGCCCGATTTTTTCGCAAGCGTTCTTGAACCGACAGGTTCGCCGGTTGTCACGTACTCGGTGACGGCGTGATACAGGATGCGCTTCGCTCGCGCGCTCAACGAATCAGCCATCGTGAGGAATTGTACACCACACGGGACCCAATTGCGTCAGTGGCCTGTTTCGTTGCCCGCAATGAGCGTTGCCCCGGTTTCGCGGGCAAGGTCTTCAAGTACCTCATCCAGTTCGCGCGCACGTTCCTTCGGAGCTGCAACCGTGAGATCGCCGCCTCGCTCCGCAAACACTTGTGCGAGCCCTTCGTGTGCCTCAAGCACGCCCTTGATAAACACGACGTCCGAAGCGCGCGCGAGCATGCGACGAACCACCATGTCTTCCCCTACCAGGGGCGGTACGGAAACGCGTGCCATGGCTTCGTTCTACCCAAGGAGGGGATCTTCGATCTCCCCCTCTTCCCGCTTAATGTTCCGTTGCTCCTGAACTCGCGCCTGCGTGTAGGCGACAAGGCGCTCGACATACTCTTGCAGCGGTGGACATTGCGTGGTCAAGAGACACTGCTCTGTGTTCCGCGCATCGTACCAAACGGGTGTCACCATCGCGTCAAGAAATGCGCGTGGACTCTTTACAAAGCGATCGAGCCCGGGTGCGCGAAGCAACGCTTTCGCTAAGTTTGCCGGAATGGATCCACGCGGATTTCTCCGTCCCCCGGCGCGCGTGACAAACTCGAAGAACCGTCGCACCGGCACAGGCGCGGGATCCACAAGATGACAGGTCTTGCCAATCGCCGACGGTTTGTTCGAAAGCTCGATAGCCGCTCGAGCGACGTAATCGACGGGCACAACGTGCAGGGGCGTCTCTCCGCGTCCCAGTAGCGGCATCGCGAAATCAGGAGGTGACGCAAGGACCAGAAGGACAAGCAAGTACGGACCGTCGAGTCGATCGACTTCGCCCGTTTGCGAGTCACCCACAATGACGGAGGGTCGAAGAACGACAAAGGGAGACTTCTCCATGGCCTTCCGATACAGAAGCTCGGCCCGCGCAAGCGACTCTTCGACAGCGTTGCGAAAAGTCTGCCCCTTCTTCAGGTCATCCTCGAGGACGACACCCGTGCGATCACCCGACACAAGTGCGCTCGAAATCGCGGTCGCACTTTTCAATCGCTCGCACGCCTGCGCAAATTCAACGACCTCGCGCGCACCGCCAATGTTCACAAGCAGAGCCTGATCGCGAGGTGCTCCGTGATACGTCACCTGCGCCGCGTGATAGACGTGCGTCACTTTTCGCGAAAGGCCTCGGTATTCGTCACCAGAGAGTCCGAAATCGAGGTGCACTACGTCGCCGTCGAGCAGCGTGACTCTATCGCGCTGTGGGTCGGGAAGAATGGCGTGCCACGCGATCGCGGTATCACGAATTTTCCCGCGCACGAGGAGAACGACCTCCGTCTGGTCATCGCCCGTAAGCAGACTGCGCACGATCGTGCGTGCCATCGTCGAGGGAAACCCGGTTACAAGCGCGACAGTTTTCGGCATGGTTCGAACCGCAGGTTACCGCAGCTTTACGACCTCGCGCAGCAATGCACTTGAGCAGGCGGCACGGAGAACTGCGGACGCTTGAGGCCCGATCTCTTCGCGTGAAACGAAGAGGGTGCACGGAGCGCTTTCGGCGCCCTGCTTTGTCGGCAAGATCCGCAAGGGTTGTGCCACCCACGCAGACAACACGTGCCCTCGCGCTTGATCGCGCAATTCACGTGTCACAAGAGGAATCTCTCCAAGCGTTTTCTTGGGCGAAAGGCTCACACGGGCCCACGGTTCAACCTTGTCCGCAAGAAAGATGTGCAGCTGCCCGTCTTTGACTCCTCGCGCGATCGCGACGTCTGTCTGAGGCCCCGATCCTTGTCGCTTTAATCGCATTGTACGCATCTGAGTGAGCTCACTCATCGAAGCCTTCGCATCATCCACCTTGCCAGAGAGCCGCAGAAGGCCAGAGAGCGCAGGCGTCCGGACTGCCGCAATGGCAGCATTCCAAAACGGTTCGAGCTGACCCACATCTGCGAGTGATGTGGCCACGTGAACCCCTCGAGCCTCATGTGAAAACCCCACCGACCATGCAATGGAGTCCCCGCGAACTCGTTCCCAACTCGACAACACATCGAGTACGGGCTTGTCGTCGTGAAGACGTTTTCCAAGGATCTCGCGAACAGCGTTGCGCCGTGACTCGATGGCCTCTTCCCGCGCCTCTTTGGAGTCCACCTGCCAACCTGCGAGGGCTGCAAACTCAGGTTCGTTTAGCAACGGGGTCG
>JAHFDX010000153.1 GCA_023248785.1 Myxococcales bacterium | reverse complement strand
GGCGAGGCGGAAGCCGAAATCGTTGGTCCCCTCGAAACGTTGATTGCCTACCGCGTCGGTAACGACAATCTGATCCGTTTTCCAAAGCCCCGACTTCGCATACTTGCTGAACGTGGTTTGTCCTCGAAGGATGGAGCCAGTTGTATTCGCCTTTGCAAGCCAAACATCCGTGAACGAACCAACATCGCTCGTCAGGCGTAAGTATGCATTCGAAGCTCCGGCGAAGATGTTCGACATCGTGTTAAGTTCGATCTCAATGGTGACCACCTTGTCATCTTGCGGCTTGCCGACGGCGCTGATGTCAATGCGCTTGATCTTCCCGGGGAAGTCGTAGTCCGGATACAGGTTGAGCACTTCAAAGGTGAGCTTGCTCGGAATCTTCGAAACATACCGGTCGCCTTGCATCACGCGATCGCGAATGAACTCAAACTTCGGGAGCGATCGCGAGCGCAGTCCCTCCGGATTGAGGACGAAGTACGCGAGCGATTCGGCCATATCTTCGTCCGGATTTTTTTTGTGGGCATATGCGCTCACAAACTCTGTGGTCTTCGTAGTAGCCCATCCGTCGGGATCACTCGTGCTCACAGACCATCCACCGAGCTGAATCCAATCCGTCTTGAGCTGCGACGAAAACACATTGCTCCATAAGAAGTGCGCCTTTTCGTGAAGCAGAAGTCGATGCGAGGCATCTTGGTTCCCATTGAATGCTGAATCCATAAACTCGATGTACTTCCCACCTGCCGCGGCCCAAGCGACGGCCGGCGCCTGATAAAGAGGATGACTCATCCCATTCTTTCGACGCGCAAGGTACTGAAGGCCCGACACGACGTAGTAGCCGTGCGGCATTTCTTCAAACATGTTGATGATGTCAACAAGTTCCGCCGGCGCAAACGATTGAAAACTTGCCGCGCTCTCATTCGTGAGGCCACGTGTCAGCGTCGAATAATCAGGAATGACTGTGCTACATCCAAATCTGTCAGCGAGAATTTTCTCGACCGCGTTGAGCGACGCGCCGTTCTGAGTCACATAGCGGACGAGGGCGTGATGAAGACGCTTTGAAAAGAAATTCCCTTTGATGCCGTCGAGAAGAACGAGTCGCGGCGTTGCGTACGTGAGCGCATCGACCGAAAGCGTGACAACGTTGCCCGTCTCGGCGTACGAGATGGTTACGTCGTCTGTAAGGTGAAGTGGAGAGAGGGTCCACTTGGATGGCCTTAGTGTTTGGGCGGTACCAATGGGGTGCTTCGTTTGTGGGATGCTCTTCATCGTTTCGAGCAATCGATACGCCGCCTCCTGCGACCATGGCGTGCCCTCATTGCTGAGGATGATGTTGTAGTCGCCCTGCAGCTTGTCCGACGCAGCGAGGTCGGGAACAGTCACCGGCTGGTTCAGAAATGTAATCGATGGAGGGCTATTTACGTACGCGCTTTGCTCATAGCCCGACAGAGAAACGTCCTGCTCCCAGTGGTACGCAAACGTGTCCGTTGCGAGCGCCGTCGTTGTGTGGGTAAGCGTCGCTTCGGCCCAAGGATGCGTGCTTGGCGCAATCTTCACCGGCAGTGCTTTCGGGACCGTGTACCCCGGCGCTTCAACCTTCACGAAGTAACTGTCTGCCGGGACGTTGGAAAACGTGTACGTCTGCCCGTTCGTGACAACCACAGATTCGAGATACTTGTCGTTGGCAAGCGTCACGGTCGCCTTTGCTCCCGATGCAAGGCCCGACACAACGCCCATCAACCGCGAACGGGGAATGACAACTTCAGGCAAGGATTTGCACGTCGGAGATTTGCCAGGATTGTTCTCGCAGGAAGCAAAGCTTGGATTGCCACAACCACCATTTGCGGTCGCGCATAGATCGATGGCCGCACACGTGGGTGGTCCGCTCGCGTTGTCGGTGCAGCTCCAATACTTCGGATCACCGCAACCGCCATTTGAGTTTGCGCATGGGCTCGAGCCCGTCCATGTCGACGGCGATGCGAAGTTGGTGGCGCCGATGTCGGGATTTACATCACTCTGGAGTTCGCTGGGCGACGGGGCCGAGGGCGCGGCCTGGAACGTCGTCGGAGCAACGCTTGGCGATGCGCTTGAGCTTGAGGCTGCGCGATCCGCTTCTTCGGTTGAAGAAACCGCAACCTCCGAAGCACAGCCAACGAGTGTTAGGTACCACAGCCAAGTCTTCACGATGGCTTCCTTGGGCGTCCGAAGGACCCTTCGATTGAGGGGGCCGCTCACTCGAGAATGAGCGGCATTTGTCGAGAATCCCTAAGCGAATGGATGTAATCCCAGCTCAGCTGTTTGTTGAATTTCGTCGATAGGGTGCGCGCGAGCGCGTTAGCGAAATCTCGGGTCCGTTGCCAGCGCGTCACATGACCGTGCAAGCATGTCTCGAAGGACAATCGAAGACAGGGCAACTGCAACAACGTGCATTGCAAGCACGTGTCCCCAATCGTTGCGCGGGCAAATCCACGTCATGGCCGTTGCTGCCCACGATCCCGCAACCATTCCGATGCAGAGCGCCATTCGCCCTGGCGCAACGATCTCGCTCTGTCGAAATACAAATCCAAGGACGACGCCCGGAGTCAATGCGAGCCCAATGGTCGCAAAAAAACAGAATGGATGAAGATCGTGACTTGAAAATTGTGGTTCATGCATCGACATCCCAACCCACGCAGGAGCCAACGCGACGAGCACAGCGAGCACAGCGAGCCCCAATGTTCGCTCCATCGAGAGGAACGTGGACCGACCGAAGGGGCTCACAAGTAACACGGACGCGAGAGCAGAAATCATTGCGGCGCAAACCGCACTCATGATCAGCGCGCGACCCTCTCGGACCTCCGCCGCCTTTCCAAACCACCACGCGGGTACAACCGCCAATATGGGCACAAGGACCATCGCGGCACCCCTCCAAAAACGCGCAACGGGCGAACGGCGATTCGGTGTCGGAGCGCGCGAAGTCACTTCGCCGAGAACTTTTCCGCGCAGCTCAGCGGCGCGAGTTCGCCAAGCTTCATCGCGCCTTGTCATGACACTCCCTCGAGCCCGAGCGATTCTCGCAGCCGAGCCATCGCGCGCGATACACGTAACCTCAACGCGACCTCTGTCACGCCCAGCACAAGCGACGCATCACGCGTAGAAAGGCCCGTGTCACGCACAAGCAGCAAAGCTTCGCGCAACGGCTCGGGCAGCCCGTCGATCGCGCTTACCAATTGCCCTTCGAGTTCAGCTGCGACGACAAGGGCATGCGGACTCGTTCCTACGTCGGTCGCGGCTTCATGGTGCGTTTGAGGATCGACGTAAGTCTGTTCCACTTTAGTTCGCCTTCGGGCATCGAGCGAAACACGCCGTGCGATCGCAAATGCCCATGGAGCCACTGGTGCACCCGGGACGAATCGCGATCGTGCGTCGTGCATCCGTAAAAACGTTTGTTGAAGCGCGTCTTCCGCGGCCGCTGCATTGCGAAACCATCGCGTGAGAAACATAAGAAGTCTCGGGGCCAATGCGTCGTAAACCGCTGCGAACGCCTCGTTGTCGCCCTTTGCGTAGCGCGACATCGATCGATTGGCGTCCGTCTCGTCAAAGGACACTTGCGCACCCCATGATCCCTGCACAGGGGCTTTCCGCACAAGCAGAGGCCACGTCAACGCCACCATCTACTCGTACTACGTAGGTCTCGCACGTTCGTGTCAGCGAAAGATGAACGTGCTTACCACGCGCCATCCATCGCTTTCTCCATCCACAGTGAGCTGGCGCGAATGCCATTCTTGAGGGCATATTCGTTGAAAACACCCACATCGCGAAAGCCGAACCGGCGGTGCAGCGCGATCGAAGGTTTGTTCGGGAGCGCAATTGCACAAACTGCACGATGCAAGCGCTCATGTGCAAGCCTGCGAAAGAGCTCTGAATAAAGAGCCGTCCCTACCCCCGCCCCGCGTGCATCCGGCGCCAAATACGCGCTCACTTCCACGGTTTCACTAAACGCAGCATGCGGGCGGTACGGACTGCTGTACGCGCAACCGATCACCTTGTCGCCCCGCTCCGCGACGAACAACCGATATCGCCCATTATCTTGGTACCGCTGGAACCAAGCATTTTGCTCGGCTGCGCCCTTAACCTGTTCGTCAAATGTAGCGAACGAGGTTGCAATATAGTGATTGTATATTGCAAACAAGGGGACGACGTCGACTGCCGTGGCAAGGCGAACGGTAAGCGGGATCATTACTAAAATTTAATATCGCACAGAATGAACTGCACGGGCATTGAAGAATCACGCTCCACGCTCATCACCTCCTGCGCAAATTCCATTTCAAGCAGTGGATCGTGTTTGACCTTGCACCGAAGTGAACGACTCTCACCAATCGCCCAATGTAAGACACTGCACGCCTCGCCATTCATGACCGCAATCTGACGAGCGACCCATCCGTACGTACCGCAATACATTAGTGTGCGGCATACGGTCGTCATCTCAGACATCCATCTATGTGAGGTCGAGCGCTCGAGCGGCCTCTGGATGCGCTATCGGCAAGCGGCGTATTCGCCCGATGCGGTGCTTGCGCGCATGCTCGATTCGGTACGCGCGCAAGCCGGAAGTGACTCGTTGTCGCTCGTGCTAAATGGCGACGTATTTGATTTCGACGCCCCACGCGTCATTAATGGCGAGAGTCAGTTTCACGATCAACCTCGCACCGAACACAATGCCGTCGCGATGCTCGCTGCGATTCTCGATGATCATCCAGTGTTTGTTGATGCGCTTGGCCGGGTGGTCGCAGACGGGCATGAACTCGTCGTGATCTCAGGCAATCACGACGCGCAACTCGTGTTTCCGGGAGTTCGGGAACTTCTCGCCGAGCGCGTAATCGAAGCAGCGTTGAAAGCACTTACCACGAGAGAAGAGGCCGCTCCGGGTCTTGCGGCACTTCGCGAACGCGTTGTCTTTCGCGCGTGGTTTCATCGAACCAGAGACGGCATCCTGATTGAGCATGGCAACCAATACGACGAGTACTGCGCGCTCCGCTACCCGATGGCACCGTTTGGTCACTCGCCCGACGAGGTGCAGCCAACGTTGGGCTCGCTCGCATCGCGCAATCTGTTGTCGCGAATGGGATACTTCAATCCGCACGTCGACAGCTCGTTCATGTTGTCGCTCTTCGGGTACTTGAGCCACTGGGCGCGGTATTACCTGTTCTCGCGAAGGTCCCTTGCTTTCGCGTGGATGATGGGCGCCATCCGCACGGTCGCAACGCTCATTCGTTCACGGCATGCAGGGTCGAGGACTGAGCGCAGTTGCAACGTTGCGGCAGCGACGCAGGAAACGGGAACACCACGCAAGATCATTGCACGTCACGCTCGGCTCTTCGCACGACCCTCCGAAGATCGATTGCTCCGCGTTGCGCGTGAACTTTGGCTCGACCGTTTTGCGCTAAGCGCGCTCGTGCTTGTTATTGCGACTCTTTGGCTGACGTTCGCTCATGGACCGCTTCTCTACGGAGTGGCCGTCGCCCCGATGATGCTCCTCGGCTACGAGCTTGCGATGCCAAAACCAACGCTCGATGATAATTGGCGAGAGGTGCAGGCGAATGCGCGAAAAATTGCACGCATTCATAAGGCGAAAGCCGTAGTGCTCGGTCATACGCACCGTGAGAGTGGCGTTTGGGAAAACGGTACGTTTTTTGGAAACTGCGGGTCTTGGTCCGCGGCCTACCGCGATATCGAGTGCACGCAGCCATTGAACGACCGAAGACCGCTTGTGTGGCTGCGAAGCGATGTTGATGGGCAAATGCAGGGCGGGCTCGTGTATTGGGTGCACGATCGCGATTTTCTTCACTAGTTGTCGTGATAACCGTACGGAATGATCGCGAGTGAACCGTACGCGTTCTATCTCGGCAAGGTGCTCATTACCCAGGAAGGCTTCCACGAGGGGTGCCCTGTAGAAGCCCGCGAGCTTGGCGAATCATCCCACGCCGTTGCCACGCGCGCCGAGCTAGGAATGACCATCGTGGCGTTCGTCGATCGCGCAGCCGCACCCGATCATGCATTTCTACTTTCGCAAGACGACTGCACGCGCATCGGGCAACAGTGCCTCAAATACACCTCCACAGTGAACGCTGCGAAAATGCCTGTCGGCATCGTTCTCGTGGAGATCTTGAACGGACCACCCACTCAAGCGGACGTCGAGCGACACGCACGTTTGCGTCGACGCATGCCGGGAACCACGAAGGTTAGTATTCGCCCCTACTTCGTAGACCTGGCGAACAAACGTGTGAAACCTTCCGGCTTTTGGAATGCGCCCTTGTGGCTCTTGCGCGCAATCAAGGAGCCGCGCAAGAGTGATGCGGATTTGGTCGCGCAGGGGCCGGTTGCACCTGAAGGAAACAAGCGACCCATTGCCACGGTGTCTCTGCTCGCCGTGCTCGTCCTTTGTTTTCTCGCCCAGGTGCGGGCTGGCGGACAGTGGTTTGCATCACCGAAGGTGACACACCTTTACGCGATGGGTGCCATGCAACGGACCGCGGTGTTGTCCCAGCACGAATGGTATCGCGTGCTCACAGCAGCTTTCTTACACGGCAACTGGCTTCACCTGCTCATGAACATGCTCGCCATCGGGATGTCGGCGTTCATCATTGAAACGATGGTCGGTTCCGCATGGATGCTCAGCGTCTTCTTCCTGAGCGCGCTAGGTGGTTCGCTCTTCGGTCTTATGTTGAACGATCCGGGCATCGTATCCGTGGGCGCGTCGGGTGCCGGAATGGGATTACTCGCGGCGATGTTTGCCCTTGCGTTCCGACTTCCAACGGGGCCCGCACAGCAGCAAATGATTCAGCGCGCGTTACAATTTCTCATTCCATCCATGCTCCCCCTCGCGGTGCGATCGACGGAAAAAGTCGACTATGCGGCTCACTTTGGAGGCGCGGTCGTTGGCGGACTGTTGGGCCTGCTCGTTATCAAGCGATGGCCAAGACACGTTGCCACGGCACCCTTCTTTCGCATCTCCTGCGGCGTTGCCATCGCGGGAATTGCGCTCACGCTCTACTCAGGCCGCGCAGCGATTTTGCGAAGTCGGAGTATTTCGCACGAACTCAACCTGGAGACGTTGGTTGTCCCCAACGGCGAAATCCCAAAGGATTCAACGGAAGCGACTGAACGCGTTGATACGTGGGGCGCCAAGTATCCAAGAGACCCGCGCGTTCATCTCTTTCGCGCATACCGTGCGCTCGATCGCAATGATGCCCTCCTCGCCGAACGCGAGGCCGAACTCGGTCTGGCTGAGGGTGAGCTGCTCGATCAATTTTTTCCGAACGGCTCCGTCCGGCTGGAGCTTCAAGCGACCGCTGTCGACGCGTTGATCGCGCAGGAAAAGCTGTACGAAGCGAAACTGCGCGCGAACCCGCTGTGCGAGCGCATGAGTCAAGCCCGTCGCGGGTTGTGGGCAAAGCGAAACCTTTGCGAAAAGTAACTTCGACAGATCTCTTTATTCGCGACCCACCCACGCACCTGCACACGCCAGCGCCCATGCAACGGGCGCAAACGCGATGCCGAATGCAAGGGCCGCCGGAGACGACACACCGAGTAGTGTGAGCGCAAATCCGATTGAAAGAGCCGCCGACAGTGCAGGCTCGAGAAGCGTGCGAGCCGCCGACGCCTTCGCCACAAAGTAGGCGGCGACTGGAAAGGCCGCGAGCAGTCCAAGGACAAGAAGCAACGCGGGGCCTAAGCTTCCAAGATCGTCTTCGTCGACGATCGAAAAATCGATATGCAGTCGGTGCCCCACGATGACCGATGTCGAGAGCCCCACGACCATGGAACCCAACATCACAAGCGTGCCCAACATAACCCAACGCCATTTGATCGACTCGCGCCGGGCGACCAGCGCCTCGCGTGCAGCATCGAGACTCGGGCGGGCCATGGCCATGACAAACGAATCGCGTGATTCGGGCACGAACGACTTGCGGTTGCGAA
>JAHFDX010000152.1 GCA_023248785.1 Myxococcales bacterium | reverse complement strand
TACCTTCGCGTCGAGCGAGCTCTCGCCACCAACACCCTGGAGGCTTACGCGCGCGATCTCTCCATGCTCGCAGAGCACATGGGAACAACGCAACGCATAAAAGGGATCACAACAAGTGACATTTCGTCCCTCTTCGCATCCACACCCCTTCGCGTTCAATCGTCACGCTCCAGCGCACGAAGACTGTCGGCGTTCCGCGGGTTCTTCCGTTTTCTCATGCGCGAACACGCGCGCGCCGATGACCCAACTTCACTCATCGATGCCCCACGTCTCGCACAAAAACTCCCGCGCGTTTTGAACTTCGAACAGATCGAACGCCTGCTCGCGAAGCCGCCAATGCACAAGCCGCAAGGGCTGCTGCACGCTGCGATGATGCACCTGATGTACGCCTCTGGCCTTCGCGTGTCTGAACTCGTGCGCATTCGGCTTTCGGAACTCGACACCAAGCGCGGCGTGCTCTCAGTGCTTGGCAAGGGCGCCAAGCGACGCTTGGTCCCCGTCGGCGAAGTGGCGTTGAAGTTCGTGGAAGCGTACGTCGCAACCGTTCGTCCCAAATGGGCGAAGCCGAAGGAGCTGCACCTCTTCGTCTCGTCGTGGGGACGTCCACTCACGCGCCAAGGCTTCTGGAAGATCGTCAGGCGCTACGCGCGCGCGGCGGGGATCACGATCCCGCTTTCGCCCCACAAGCTTCGACATTCGTTCGCAACGCACCTTCTCGAACGCGGTGCAGATCTCAGAGCTGTGCAAGCTATGCTCGGACACTCCGACCTAGGAACGACCGAGATTTACACGCGAATCTCCCAAGATCACGTCGACATCGCCTACCGACGCTCGCATCCCCGCGCGTAAGTCCTGCTATCCTTGAATGTTGGTCACTTGAATTCATGCAAAACATGATCGATTTGCACTGCCATTGGATCGCCGGCATCGACGACGGCGTTCGCACTCCCGAAGATGGCCTCCTCCTTCTAAGCAAGCTCCGAAGCGCGGGCTTTGCCACCGTCGTGGCCACACCTCACATGCGTCCCGGGATGTTCGATAACGATCGAGATGCGCTCGAAGGCGCGTATGTGCGTATGCAGTCTCACTTGGACACCCAACGTACCAACCTTCCCAATGTGCACCTGGCGAGCGAGCACTACTTCGACGACGTGGTGTTCGAGCGCATCAAGAACGACGCTGGGTTACCCTATCCCGGCGGACACGCTGTTCTGATCGAGTTTTCTCCCACAGTCTTTCCGGCTCGCATTGGCGCACGTCTCACCGATCTAAAACGCCGTGGCCTGACCACCGTCGTCGCCCACCCTGAACGCTATCAGCCCGTTTGGGAGGACGACCGCTGCCTCGATGAGCTCCTCGATGCGGGCGCGCACCTTTTGCTCGATGTGTGCGCTGTAGTGGGAAAATACGGGCGAGCAGCACAACGCGCGGCGGAAAAGTTGCTGGAGCAAGAAGCCTATCAAGCCGCATGTTCAGACGCCCACAAGCCCCAAGATGTTGATACCGTAGTGCAAGCGATCGATCGCCTTACGCGGTTGGTCGGGCAGAAAGAAACGGAACGCCTTTTGGTCTTAGGACCCAAGAGCATCCTCGACGGAGCGTAGTCTCCCAAAACCTCGCGAGATTGAGAAGATGAGTGAGAAGATTGCGGTTGTTGGACTTGGGTACGTCGGCCTTCCTGTGGCGCTGTCCTTCGCTCGAAAATTCGACGATGTAGTCGGCTTCGACATCCACAAGGAAAAGGTCGACGAGTTGAAGCGCGGGTATGACCGCAACCACGAAGTGCCTGAAGCCGAACTTAAGAGTTCGAAGCTTCGGATGACCGCCAACCCTGACGATCTCAAGGGGCGCACGTTCTACGTCGTTGCCGTTCCAACACCCGTCGATCACAACAACGTTCCCGACCTCACCCCCGTCGTCAAAGCCAGCGAAACAGTCGCCAAGGTGCTGACCAAAGGCGCCGTCGTCGTTTACGAATCGACTGTGTATCCAGGCGTCACCGAAGAAGTGTGCGGTCCCATTCTCGCGCAAATCAGCGGCCTCACTTCGGGCACCGACTTCAAGCTCGGCTACTCGCCAGAACGTATCAACCCCGGTGACAAAGAGCACACGCTCGAACGAATCACCAAAGTCGTCTCCGGTGAAGACGCTCCCACGCTCGAACGCGTTGCCAAGGCGTACGGCGCCATCATCGAGGCAGGCGTTCACAAGGCCTCCAGCATTAAGGTGGCCGAAGCCGCAAAAGTGATCGAGAACACGCAACGCGATCTCAACATCGCACTCATGAACGAGCTCGCCGTCATCTTCGATCGAATGGGCATTCGCACGCTCGATGTTCTCGAGGCCGCCGGAACGAAGTGGAACTTTCTAAAGTTCCGTCCCGGGCTTGTGGGCGGCCACTGCATCGGCGTCGATCCCTACTACCTCACGATGAAGGCCCAGCAACTTGGCTACCAGCCCGAAGTCATTCTCGCCGGTCGGCGCATCAACAGCGGAATGGGTGCGTTTGTCGCCCAAAAAGTAATCAAGTTACTTGTTAATTCGAAAAAACCGGTTCACGGCGCGAAAATCGGCGTCTTGGGACTCACCTTCAAGGAAGACATCAACGATCTTAGAAACAGCAAGGTGCCGGACATCCTGAAGGAACTCAGCGAGTTCGGGATCGAAGGCATGATTCACGACCCCTTCGCGAATTCGAAAGAGGCAGAGCACGAGTACGGTTTGAAGGTCACTCCGCTTGAAGCATTCCGCGAGCTCGATGCACTCATTTGGGCCGTGAGTCACAAGCCGTACGTGGAGATGGGCATCGAGAAGATCCTCGGCATGGTGAAAGACAACGGAATCTTCATCGACGTTAAGAGCGCCACCAACGCTTCCAAGATGACGCGCGGAATCAAGTACTGGAGTCTGTGATCCCTCGGCTTGGTTCCTCGATTCCGGCGTTCTCGCTTCTCGCGTCCTTCTTTGCGTGCACTTCCTCTGCGCCAAGTATGGCGCCTCCTTCGCCCACATCCGATGCAGCCCCGGTGGTTGACGCCACGCCCGTAACCGACGCGGGCGTAGACGTCGACGCGGATGCCTTTGTTCCCATTCGTGAAGTCATCAGCGTTGCCACCGACGGGACTCAAGCCAACGGCAACAGCATCTTCGCCTCACTCACAGCCGACGCACGTTTTGTGGTGTTTGGGTCTGAGGCGAACAACCTGGTTCCGGGCGATCGTAACAATTACAGAGACATTTTCATTCGCGACCGACAGAGCAAGACGACCGAGCGCATGAGCGTGTCGGAAGGAGGCATCGAAGGCGACGGACTCAGCAACGATCCATCCATCTCAGACGACGGCCTCTTCGTCGGGTTTGCCTCAAAGTCCTCGAAGTTTGCCATTCTCGACAACAACGGCACGTGGGACGCATTTTTTCTCGACCGTACAACCAAGAAGCTCACCTGCCTCAGTTGCGACAGCACAGGAACCACGGCCTCGGTCGGGTCGAACCAGGTTCGAGTTTCCGCGGATGGTCAATGGATCGCGTTCTCGAGCGACGCTTCGCTCGTGCCCGAGGACACGAACTCTTTTTCCGATGTATACCTTTATGAACGGGCCACCGGCACGCGCAGGCTCATCAGCCGAAGGGGCAGCGAGATCGGCAACGGCACAAGCTGGTATCCCGTGATCTCCGCCGATGGCCGCTTCGTCGCGTTCGACTCCTTGGCATCCAATTTGGTCGACAACGATCGTAACAACGCGCGCGACATTTTCCGTTTTGACAGGATTGCAAACGAGATCACGCGCATGAGCGTCGGTACCGACGGCACGGAAGGCACTGATCTTAGCGCCTGGCCTGCCCTATCCCGCGACGGGCAGACGGTCGCATTTTGCTCGTGGTCCAAGTCCTGGATCACACCCACCGTTTACAATCTCGACGTATATGCGCGCGACAATACGACGAGCACCCTTGAACGGGCGAGTCGCTCGCGAACGGGTGCCCAAGGCTCGGCCCCCAGCTGGTACCCGGCGGTGTCGGGCGATGGTCGGTATGTGGCGTTTGATTCGGATGCGGAAAATTTGATCGCGAACGATACAAATGGCCTTCTTGACGTGTTTTTTTTCGATCGAATGACCGGATTGACAACACGAATTGCAACGACGGGCACCGCTGATTCCGTGTCTTTTGTGCGGTTGTCGCCCGACGGTTCCCTCGCGCTCTTCGCCACCTCAGACGATTCGGCAGTGTTAGGGGATAGCAACGGCAAGCGCGACATTGTCCTGATGTCGACAAGGTAGTACGTAACCTCGCTGGTTTTGGTCGATGACAGCTTCTCCCCCAACGCCCCCGACGCCACCGCCTCCGCGGCCATCAATCCCAATCGAAGCTGCAGGCCGCTCTTGGATCCGCCAGCACGCATTGAAGCTCGCGGCGTCCGCCTTGATTACCGTCGGTATCATCTCGATGCTGATGAAGAGCGACGCAAAGATGTGGCCCGCCGTCGGGGATCTGGCCAACACACGATGGTGGTGCCTGCCGGCCTACGCCGTGATCGTCGCCGTCATGAACTACTACCGAGCCGTGCGATGGCGGTTTCTCTTGCGCGGCATCGGCGATTTTCCTCGTTCGCGCATCCTGGCTGTTTCCTGGATCGGCTTTGCCGCCATTCTCATCATGCCGTTCCGCCTCGGCGAGCTCGTGCGTCCGGTGATGCTTCGCGAGCAGGCAAACGACAAACGCATTTCGCTGACTGCCACCACGAGCACTGTCATTGCGGAACGCATCATTGATGGACTCTACCTAAGCTTGGTACTCGCGATCGCACTGCTATTGGTCCCCATGCAGTCACCTTTACCTGATCGCGTCGTCGGGCTCCCCAAAGCCGTCACCATCGAAAGTGTGCGGGCGTCGGGGTTTGTGATGCTTGGGATCTTTGTGCTCGCGTTCTCGAGCATTCTCTTTTTCTACTTCGCACGCGGATTGGCGACCCGCATGCTGCACGCAACCATCGGACGCATCTCAGAGCCGTTGAACGCCAAGATCGTCACACTTTTCGAGAAGTTCTCCGGCGGTCTCGCCATGTTCGGTAGCCTCCGGGATCTCGGCGGGTTCCTGTTTGAGTCGACGCTCTATTGGAGCGCCAACGCGCTTGGCATGTGGCTGCTCGCATGGGGGACCGGAGTCGTTCACGCGGATGGGTCCCCACCTCACATCGGCGAAGCGTGCGCCCTTATGGGCATGCTCGGTGTTGCCATCTTGATCCCCGGTCCCCCTGGCTTACTCGGCCTTTTCCAGGCCGGAATTTACGCTGGGATGACAATGTACTTCCCGCCCAGCGTCATCTTGCGCGAGGGCACGGCGTTCACCTTTCTTCTCTATGCGACCCAGTTCTTGTGGACCCTCGCGTCCTCACTCTACTTCCTCGTCGCCGACCGAAAAAACCTCAGCGCGTTCAAGCACGGGCTCGTCGCAACCTCGTAGTTGTCAGAAATTTCCGGGTTCGCCGCCGATACGATACAAGCAGTGAAATGGTGCGAATTGCGCGCAGCATGAGCGTTGGATTCGTCATCCTCGGCCTATCGACGGCTCCTTGGTGGGGCGAGCGCGTCGCCTACGCGCGGGCGCAGTATGAATCACAATATGGTTTCGATCGCACATGGACGACGGCCGTGCGGTTCTTGCGAGTCGATCGCGGCTGGAAGATTGTCGAAAAAGATGATGCTTCCGGTTACATTATGTTCGAATACACGTCGCCAGAAAGCGGTGACCGTAAGCTGCCCGCATCCTTCGAGCTTGTACGCGACAGCGAAAACGTGAAGGTCGTTGTGCAAATTCGCGAGATGCCGAGCTACCACGAGCACGCGCTCATCAACGCGTTCGCGAACAAATTGCGTGACGAGCTCGGCGACCCGCCGAAACGGAAGAAGGTGCCCCCCGTGGTTCCGGGGGATGCGGGCGCGGAGGGGTCACCTCCCTGACTTGACGAGTCTACCGAACCAGACCAGACTTGGTCTAATGAGACAACTCAACGTTCAGCAAGCCAAGACGCACCTTTCCAGACTGATTGAAGACGTGCGGAAAGGGGAAGACATCGTGCTTGCGAAGGCGGGTAAACCGCTTGTTCGACTCGTGCCTTACGAGGCTGAAACTTCTGAGCGAATACCAGGAGCCTGGGCCAAAAAGGGTTGGATCGCAGACGACTTCGACACGGAAGACCCTGCTATTGCATCACTCTTCGCAGGCGCATCCGCGAAGGCACGCAAACGGTGAGGCTGCTTCTCGACACTCAGGTCGTCTTGTGGTGGTTCATCATGCCGAAGCGCCTTAGCGCACGCACCACAAAGGCCATCGCCCGCAGCCGGAGCCAAGTGTACGTTAGCGCCGTAACGCCCTGGGAAATTGAGATCAAGCGCGCCCTCGGGAAGTTGAAGACGCCGGCCGACCTCCCTGAACAACTCGTGAGAAGCCGCTTTGAGGAACTGCCTCTTCAAACCCGCCACGTACAGCTCTTGAGGACATTGCCCCCTCTTCACCAGGATCCCTTCGATCGCATTCTGATCTGCCAGGCTACGTGCGAAGACCTGACCTTGGTCACAGCCGATCCGAACATTCTGGAGTACCCCGTGCGCCACCTCAAAGCATAACCGGGGAGTCCCGCTTCGCTTTGGTGCCCATGGCGGACTACGAGGCACTGCTCGAAACGTCGGATGTCCTCGCGAGCAGGGATACGCTCAAGATGCTCGAAAGATCGTTGTACGACGAGAAAAACGGCCGTCTCTGGCAGCGGGGCACGAAGGGGCAATGGACCCCGGTACGTTCGAAAGGAAAAGGACGCGCGGCGTGAAGGAAACCAGCCCTACTTCCCAGATTTAGTTAAATCCCAAGCGCTTTCCCTGATCGCACCGTTGACCTGCTGACAATCACCGGTATGAAGAATGCCATGTCCCTTCGCGCACTTTTCCTTCTCACCACCGTCGCCGCGTGCTCGAGCACCACTGCGGGCCCACCGTCCGGCACTGCCCCCGCCTCAACCACCGCCGGAAACTCCGGCACTTCCGTCACTACAGTGACCGCCACCGAAGGGGGGAAGATCACAGCATCAGACGGCCTGGCCACTCTCGCCGTGCCCAAAGGGGCGGTGAGTAACGACGTCGATGTCAAAGTCTCGGTCTCCGCCGGCCAAGCCGACACCGCGGGATCCGTTTACAAATTTGAACCTGCCGGCACGACATTCGCGGTGCCCGCCGCGATCTCGGTGTCGACCACCGGAATCAAAGTCCCCGATGGCAAGACTCTCACGCTTGCCGAATATCGAGATACCAAGTGGCAGTCTGTTCTTGGCGCAAAACTCGTATCCGGCAGCGTCGAAGCGTCGATGAGTAAGCTTGGCACCGTCGCGCTCGTCTTCACCGAAGCGCCCGCAACCAGTCGTTGCGACACGGCATGCATGGCCCAGTCAGGAGCGGTCTGTTGCGACACGTGTGGATGCAAGGGCGAGGTGCAGTGCCAGCCCACGTGCAAAGAGCGCTACAAGTGGGATTGTGAAATGACGTGTTGCTTCGACTACACGACGCTCAAGTGCCAGTGACCGTCGCGCGGACGGGCATAAAGCCTGCTACGCTCATGTCGGATGAGCTTCGGTAAAAAATCGGCATTCGCCGTCACCGTCTCGGCATTTCTCTCGGGATGTTTGGCGGCCACCCCGCGAGTTCACGCACCCCTCGTCGGCCCTCAATCAGCGGACCGCACCCTGCCCACCGACGACGTGGGTCCTCGTGCATTTCAAGGCGTATTTGTAACAGGCACAATGCCATTATATTTCAGCGAGTCCACGACGGGTGCGCCTTGGGTTTCCGCTCCAACGGCTTCTCCCCCGTGGATCGCGGAAATTCGCGACAATACCGTCAAAAAAGACGATCGCTATAGGGACCTGCTCCAAGGATACGAATACACAGCAGGAGACCCCTCGACTCGAACCTATAACGTACCCCGTGCG
>JAHFDX010000793.1 GCA_023248785.1 Myxococcales bacterium | reverse complement strand
CGGCGCTTGCTTCGCGAATGCTATGAAGCAAGCGAATCGTGGGAAAATCTCATCGCGCGACTCGTCGAAGACTCAGACTACGCCGACCCAAGCGAAGCTCCCAAGCTGTCGATGCCTCCCGTTGGGCGAAGCGCCCCTCCGCCCCCACCGGCGTCGATTGCCGCCCAGGTGCACTACCTGCGACAAGCTGCGGAACTCGCCCGGACGAAACTCCACGACATTCAACGTTCAGCGGAGATTCTCGACATGGCGCTGGAGCGCGCGCCCACGGATCGCGGGGTCGCGCTCGAGCTTGCGGATCTCTATGAAGCGCTGAATCGCAATGTGGATGCCGCGCGCGTCCTGCGTGCGTATCTCCTTTCGTTCGGCTCCCAGCGAACCAAGGAAGTGGCCAACGTACATCATCGAATTGCGAAACTGTTTCAGCGCGAGGGCCAATTGGAGACCGCACTTGAGGAGCTCGAGTCCGCTCTCAAAATCGATCCAGGGGCGTCGAGTGTCCTCATGGATCTCGGAAAGGTTGCGTTTGAAACGCGCAACTTCGAACGGGCGCAGCGTTCATTCAAGGCATTGCTCCTGCAACGTTTGGAGCCAGGGCAGGCGTTTTCGCGCGCCGATGTGTTCTTTTATCTGGGCGAAATTGCCAGGGAAGAGGGCGACGGCGTGCGCGCAAAGCAAATGTATGAGCGCGCGCTCGAGCAGGATTCGTCGTACGCTCGAGCCAAGGAGCAACTTGGTACACTAACGTCGTGAGGCCTCAGGTTCGCGTTGTTCACGCACGGGGGTGGACAAAGCCCGAGCCCCCTGGTTGCTCGGTCGATTCGGGATGGCTTGGGGTGTTTGACGTATTTCGAAGTTACAATTCGCAATTTGTAACATTGGAAGTCCATTATCGTCGCCTCGAGCGATCGTGTGCGGCGCTGGAAATTTCTGGTCTTGCGGCGCTCGAAGAAATTCGCGCAGAGCTTTGTGGCACGGGAATTACCCCTGATGTTCGGGTACGTATCACCGTTGCGAGTTCCATCGCACTCGGCGCATACGGTACGTGGATCGAGCTCGAACCGCTGGAGGTGCAGAGCGAATGGTCATCTGGAATCGCTCTTGCCATCGTTCGAGCGGAACGCGTGACTCGGTCGGGCCATAAGATGGCGTCGTTCGGTGCGCACCGCACCGCGCTTTCGTCGGCACGTGCTCTTGGAGCTGCCGAGGCACTCATTCGTGATCACGATGACGCGATTCGCGAGGGCGCTACATCAAACATTTTCGTGGTGAAAGGCGACCAGGTGATTACGCCCGATGGCGATGGGATCTTCCCGGGCTTCATGCGACGGCGTGTCCTTCGTTGGCTCTCGAGGGAATCCGTTCCGGTGGAATTCCGACCGCTTTACAGTGAAGACTTCGGTGAGCACGACTTCGGTGAGCACACGGAGGCGTTCATTACTTCATCAGTCCGCGGCGTCGTTCCCGTTCGCGCCATGGCTGATCGCACCTTTGAAACGGGGCCGATGACGCTCGGCCATCGCCTCCGGGCGGACATCGAGAGCTCATTGGAAAGTGGCGTCGACCGCTTCCTACCGGACGGGAAATAAGCGTCGATCCTTCCACGAAGGTAGCTCGCGTAGATCTGACCAAACCTCGCGTGCAGAAGTGTACCTATATTGCTCACGGCGCCTAAGGAGTCGCGCAACGAGATCGCCAAGCGGAGTGCAGATGTTTTCGGCTTGTTTGCGAGGCTCCCCGTCGGACACAAAACGTAACAATTCATGATACGAAAGGCCGGAAGGGATGGCGGGGGCGCCGGTCAGCATCCAGTACATCAGCAACCCGATCTGATAAAGATCACTCTGCTTCGTCGTAAATCCAGTCACCAAGGTTTCGGGTGCCATAATCGCGTGGTGCACCAGGTTGGGACGGATGGCCGCTTGCCCGCGAAGCTCTTCACTAATGCCAAAGTCGCTGATCTTTACGACCGGGCGATCGGGCGACTCCGTGATGAGCACGTTTCCAGGATGCAAGTCGTCGTGCACGACATCGTTATCGTGAAGATACTGAACGGCCGCGAGCAGTTGTCTCGCAAGCTCCGTCACAAGCCCAGCTTGCATCGGCTGACCAAGCATGGCCCGAAGA
>JAHFDX010000792.1 GCA_023248785.1 Myxococcales bacterium | reverse complement strand
GGGCAAACGGAGTCGAACGTGGCCGTCGGCTCGACCGAGACCTATACCGACACCGGATTTATTATAGGAGCGCAGCTGCCATTTCCGCGCGCGGCGTCTGGAATCGTCACACTCACCGACGGGACGGTTCTCGTGGCCGGTGGTGGATTGCAAACAAATTCGAACGGCGGCGTCAACGCGGTTACGAATGCAAACATCTGGAACCCTACGTCCCAAGCTTGGACGAATGCGGGGGCCCTCGTCACGGCGCGCTACGCCCCAGCGACCGTTCGCCTCACGGATGGGAGAGTGCTTGTTGTTGGTGGTGGCGCAACAAGCTCCTTCCCGTTGGGGATTGCGTCGGCGGAACTTTATAGTTCCAACACCAATCAGTTCACGCTCACGACGGGATCGCCTCCGCAAGGGCGGACAGCCCACCAAAGTGCGCTCCTCCCTAACGGCAAGGTGATTTCGCTTGGGGGAGCTACAGGCATGGGAATCTATCCGCGAGCGTCGATGATCTTCGACCCGACAACACAACTGTTTTCGATTGGACCCGACATGCTCGCAACGGCGCGCGTCGACTTTGCCACTGCGCGCCTACCCGACGGGCGCATTCTCTACTGCGGCGGCACATCGATCTCTTTTGGAGGCGCAGAACTTAGCTCATGTGAGACCTATGACGGTGCCACGAACACGGTGTCGTCCACGGGATCTATGGGCACTGCGCGTAAATTGTTTGGACTGATAACCCTTCCAACCGGAAAGGTTTTGGCGGTCGGTGGCTCGACAGGCAACGGAACGACTGTCCTTGCGTCCGCCGAGATTTATGATCCAACAAGCGGTACGTGGACTGCGACAGGCGCAATGGGCGCAGTCCGGCTTGGCGCTGCAATGGCGTTGCTCAAAAGCGGCACAGTACTGGTTGCAGGTGGTGGCACGGTCAGCATGGGGACTGAAACCGTCACCAACACCGCCGAAATCTACGATCCAGGGTTGGCACTCAACTGTGACATCCCGCAGATCAATGGCACCACCGTGCGCCTTGCGAACGGTACCGCATGCGCGGGCGGCACATGCCAAAACGGAGTGTGTACGCCGATCGCGGAAGCCGGAACGGACGCGGCGGCTGAGTCGGGGTCAGGCGATGGCAGCACCGATGCCGGAGCGAGTGACGCGGCGGCAGACGCGGGCACGGATGCAGCACCAGACGCGAGTACGGATGCAGCATCAGACGCGAATTTGTCCGACGCGTCCGATGCAAGCAATCCCGTCGAAGCGGGACCGGAGGCTTCAACTCCGGAGGCATCGACGCCAGACGCATCCCCCGTCAAGGACAGTGGAACGACGGGCACGCCCGACAGCGCGGCCCCCGGTCAAAACGGCGGCAATACACAACCACCCGCAGAGGAGGGTGGTTGTGCTTGTCACAGCGCACCTGCCCCCGCGCGCACCTCTTCGGCGATCCTCTGGACGCTCGGCGCCATCCTTGTGTGGCGACGAAAGCGCACTTCGCGCTCTGCAGCCTAACTGATAACAAGCGACGAATGTCCTGAGCCCGAACTACGGGCTCAGGACACTAGAAGTTCCCGACGTGTTCTCCCCCATCATCGCGCCATGCGCGCGAGCAAAGGATGGAAGGCCTCACCTCGTCACCATCGGTGGTGGCTTTGACAGGCTAACACTCGCAAAATCGCTCGCGGACGACAACGTCGAGATCACACTCGTCGATCGAGGCGGTTGTTGCTGTTGAGATCGCCGAGCTCGCCGGGGACGCGGAGTTCGGCTCGACGGAGCGTTGCCTGCCGATTGCCTCACTTCTCGTCGCATTGCTTACCGGCCTCATGCGGCAGTACTCTTGCCGTCCGTGCTCGGGTTTCGGTCGCACGAATCCGAGCACGAAAAGGCGAGCCGATCAGGTCAAGAGGGTTGTGGTAACGCGAACCAAGCGACGCCTGAGAGGGGGCCTGGGCCCAACGTCTTGGTTTTGTTTAAGATTTAGATGCGCCGGCCCTGGGGGGAACCCATTGCGGGACGACATTCAAAGCGTAATTCGCGAGGACTATTTCCCGGTGGCGAAACAATGCTACGAGGCCACTCTCGCGAAGAATCCGAAGCTCAAAGGACGAGTCGATATGAGCTTCGCAGTC
>JAHFDX010000151.1:3653-8002 GCA_023248785.1 Myxococcales bacterium | reverse complement strand
CCGAACCGCGCTCGAGTGGTTAGTAGAGGATGCGACGGCACGCGAAGGAT
This sequence comes from Myxococcales bacterium, assembly GCA_023248785.1. Lineage (GTDB taxonomy): Bacteria > Myxococcota_A > Polyangia > Polyangiales > Polyangiaceae > JAHFDX01. The sequence continues at coordinate 7,952 of JAHFDX010000151.1, read as the reverse complement.
GGTCCGACGCTGCCATGTTTGCCGCAACGCTTGCGGCTGGCATTCCAACACACGAGCGTGGAGATGCGTGGGAACGCGCTGCTACCCTTTATGAACGCGCGGGTGACCTGCCCGCGGCGCGCTCCGCCCTTCGCTCGGCGCAAGAGGCAGACGGCCCGTCCATCCCTCGTCTCGAACACCTTGCACGACTCGATGAAGCTGCCGGGGAATATTCGGCACTGGCACAAACGCTACAAGCGTATGTTGCGCTCCACCCCCAGAATCTCGGGGTCCGGCGCCAACTTACCGAAGCCCGCGTCCACGATGGTGACTCCGCAGGCGCACTCGGTGTGTTGCTTGAAATCATTGCCATCGAACCTTCCTACGATGACATCACACGCGCACTCGACCTTGCACAGTCCACGGGCGCATGGGACAAAGTTGCCGAAGTTCTGGAGATCAAGCTCCTGCGGTTTGGCGTCGACCCGCCATCGATTCTAGAGCTCGCGCGCGTACTTCACGAGGAGCTGGCGAGGCCCGACGACGCGCTCGGTGTTCTAGCCGACGCCGCTGACGAAGGGCTTGCCGAAGCCCGCTCGGCATTTGTCACGCTCGGCGACACACTTGGATGGACCGGCATCGTTGCGAACAAGCTCGTCGAGTGGTCGAACGCTGCGAACACTCAAGAAGATGAGAGACAAACTAGTTTGCGCGGGGCCTATGAGCGGCTCGCAGGTATCGGACGCTCCCAAGATGCCCTTCGGCTCGTTCGCGACCTCCGTCCCTCGTTGGAAAACGATCCAAGCTTCTCCCGCGCAGTCGAAGATCTTGCGATAAAAGAGCGCGATCTTGCGGCGCTCGAGCATGCGCAAGAAGCGCTTACGCGTTCCTTGCTCGGACGCGAACGCGCGGACGAGTACGTACGGCAAGCGCGTGCTCGCCTCAGTGTTCTCGAACCAATCGACGCGATGACACACGCGGAAATGGGACTCTCCGGCCTTTCGTGGTTGGAGGCCGAACCCGTCTTGCGATCGATCATCGCTCTTGGGTCGGGCGCGGACATGACCGGATTGTTTGAGCGCCAACTCGCCCGCTCATCGGCCGAGGATCGAACCGACGTAGCGGCAACGGCTGCGGTCGAGACATTTCGCAATGGCGAAATCGCAGACACCGACTCAATGCTCGAGCAACTTCTTCGTCAGGGCGCACCGCTCGATGCGGCCACGAAGCTGCGCGCACTCAGTGGCGACAGCGCATCGTTGCTCGGCCGCTTCGTTGAGACCCTCGCGCGATCCGGCACCGGCGCACGCGACGGCGGGATCACGCGCAGCGCACGCCTCCTTGAGGCATCGACTGTTGTCGAAGTTGTGCTTGGTGATTTCGCGCGCGCAATAGATTACGCCGTGCTCGCACTGGAATCCCATGCCACGGTCGACGTTTCGTTGCGCCTAACGACGCTTGCCGAACACCACTCGCGTGACGTCCTGGTCGCGCTCGAACGACTCGCCGAGCAAAACGAGGATCCGTCCGTACGCAAGGAGGCGTGGAAACTCGTCCTCCAACTCGCCTCCGGTAAGGATACGACGCTCGAGCTCTGCGCTTTGGAAAAGCTCGTTGCCTTGGCGCCAAACGACACGTCGCTGCGTGGGGAATACGCCCGTCTGCTCGAAATCTCAGGCTCGCCTGCCGAAGCTGCACGATTCTTGGAAGAAAATTTAGTTCGCGAGCGCAACACAGGCGCAAAACTCGCGCTCGCCTTCAAGATTGCCCACCTCTGGGAGGTGGCTGACGACGCCCACGAATCCGCCGACGCGTGGCGACGCATTGCGCGCTTCGATCCAGGCAACACGGAGGCTGCCGCCGCCATTGCGCGATGGAAGGAAGTTGAACACGAGCGCTCGCGTGCACAGTTCGAATCTTCCAGCGAGGTGCCCACAGAGGAGGCTGAACGCGCGCCGACAACGGATACTGTTGAGAACTTCGCGTTACTCGACGCCGAGCTGGTCGATGATCATCTGGCGGACGATGAGCTCGTTGACGCCGAAGTTCCGCCCTCCGAAACGTTGTTCATCAATCACGTTCAGACGGGTGGACCCGCAGCGCCCCAAGATACAACGGCACAACTGGAAAACGTAACGTCACCGACCCGGGTGGCTCCGACGCCGCTTCCGCCAACGCTTCATGCCGATCCCGACAAATTCGCTGAATATGTGCGGCTCTCCAAGAAGACCAACCCGGGCGAAGTTGACAGCGCCGTAATCAGGCCCGATGACGTTTCAGACACAGAGGCCCCGCTCGATGAGAGCGAGCTCGACGACGCAGATATCGAAGCGGTCGACGAAACCCTCATGATGCCTATTGCAGAGCTGAGCACGCCAGCCATGGCGCTGGATCCAGATGACAGCGATGTTCTACTCGTAGACGAAGTGTCTGAGGTGTCCTCCATCCACACGTTCGAGGAGGTTCGGCCACGATCGAGCCTCCCACCACCATTGCCACCGCCATTACCGCCGAAAGCTTAGAACGGAACACTCACGTTCCGTGACTCCGCAATCCGCGCTACGAACATCCGAGAAACAACTCGCGCTGTTTGATTCGCGCGTTCGCCCCATGTCGGAAGGCTCGATTTGAATCGCCATGCCCTACAGGCGCACCGACAAAAACAGGAACGCTCACGCGTTCGGCAAAATCTGCGAGCACTTCCAGTACGGTGCGCCCGTCACTGCGCGCATCACATCGGGAAAAGTCGCCGAAAATAACGCATGAAACGTTACGAAATGCCGGCGCAAGCAAGAGCGACGTGAGCATTCGGTCGACGCGATAAGGTGCTTCCGTCACGTCCTCGAGAAGCAACATCGCGCCTCGTGGAATGTTGCACCGACCAGATGCCAACATCGCCTGCACAAGACTGAGATTCCCGCCAACAAGAGGCCCTTCGGCGTCCCCATCACGCAACGCGCGCAAAGACCACACCTGCGCCGCCTCCTTCGACTCGAGCGCGCGCAACCACACATACCGATCGATAGGCGCCGCACGACCGAGCGACGTCACATTCGGACCATGCACGGTTCCAACTCCCCGACGGTGCGCCTCGAGATGAAGCGCCGTGATATCACTGAACCCAACGAGCCACGATGGACGCGTGCACCACTCATTCCAGGGCAGTGCGTCTAGGATCCTCATGGATCCATAACCGCCTCGCGCTGCCACAATAGCTCGCACGAAAGGATCCGTCATCGCGCGCGAAAGAGAACGCACGCGATCCTCATCCGTGCCAGCAAGGTATCCATGACGAAGGAGCACATCGCTTGTTATGTGGATGCGATACCGCTGCCTTAGCCACTCAAGTCCCGTGAAGAACTCGGTGCTTGGAAACGAGCTCGAAGGCGCCACCAAGGCAACGGTGTCACCGGGGCGTAGGAGCTCCGGAAAAAGCATGAATTAGGAGTATACAATGCGATAATCGCATCGTGGCAGCGTCTTCCCTCAGTCGAGCACTTTCTCGCGCCGGCTCAATGGCTCAAGCGGCGCCTTTTTTTCTCAGTCGGCTAACGCGAGTCGCCGAGACCTCCGTCGACGATTATCTCGAGCGCTTGCTTGGCAAACCCTTTCACGAGTATTTGGCGCGGGTCCCTCTTGCACTCGGGGAAACGGGCGTCGATCCGTTTGGCCTTGATCCCGAATGGGCAAAGTACGCGATGGCTTTCGTCGCTACTCTTCATCGCAAATACTTTCGCACCGAGGTTTTTGGGATCCAGAACGTTCCGAAGGGGCGCGTACTTCTCATCGGGAACCACTCCGGACAGGTGCCCCTCGACGGCATGATGATAGGCGCTTCCCTGTTCTTAGATGCGGATCCACCGCGTGTGGTGCGCGCAATGGTCGAACGTTGGGCCGGATCGTTACCGTTCGTTTCACTCTTCTTCTCGCGTGTGGGGCAAGTGGTGGGGGTTCCAGAAAATGCGCTTCGACTTCTCCAACGTGGAGAAGCGCTCCTGGTCTTCCCAGAAGGGTCTCGCGGAATCTCAAAGCCGTTCGATCAACGTTATCAACTCACAGAATTTGGCCTCGGATTCATGCGCCTCGCGATTGAGACCAAAACGCCCATCGTTCCCGTCGCCGTGGTGGGGGCCGAGGAACAATTCGTTAGCGTGGCCAACGTCGAGAGCCTCGCTCACATCTTGCGCATCCCCGCATTTCCGGTCATCCCGCAGTGGTTTGTTCCAGGCGGTCAACTTCCCCTGCCCACCAAATATCGCATCTACTTCGGTGAACCACTGAGTTTTTCAGGCGATCCAGACGACGACGACAGTCTCATCG
>JAHFDX010000151.1:490-3643 GCA_023248785.1 Myxococcales bacterium | reverse complement strand
ACGATTCAGTCCATGCTCAATCGTGGCATCAAAGAGCGAAAACACGTGTTTTGGTAAGTTCAATGCAAAATGGGTCGTCATCATCACGCAGGTCGCGGCCACCCCATGCATCGGGTGGGAAGGCCGTGCTCATCACAGGCATCTGTGGTCGTTTGGGCAAGCACGTTGCACGTCTCCTTCATCGCGAACGGCGCGTCATCGGTGTCGATCGACGTCCATTCCACGACAAACCGAAAGACGTCGAACACGCGCAAGTCGACATGCGCCGAAAGAAGCTGAAAGACGTGTTTCGAATGGCCGAGATCGAGGCCGTCATCCACCTTGGCATCATGCACGACCCTCGGGCATCTGCCGCCGAGCACCACTCATGGAACGTTGCAGGTTTCACCAAGCTGCTCGAGTACGTTACCCAGTTCAACGTTCCCAAAGTTGTCGTGCTGTCCAGCGCGAATGTGTATGGCCCTCAACCTGGCAACGCACAATTTCTAACCGAGGAAGCTCCCCTCCTCGGCGGCCAGAACTTCAGTGATATTCGCGACCTCATCGAGGTCGACATGCTTGCGCAGAGCTTCTTTTGGCGCAGGCCCGAGACGGACACGGTTGTCCTTAGGCCCGTGCACATTCTTGGCAGCGTGCGCAATGCAGCTTCGAACTTTCTGCGATTGAACACCATACCCACCGTCATGGGCTTCGACCCGATGGTCCAGGTCGTCCACGAAAACGATATCGTGCAGGCGATTCGCCTCGCTCTCATGCCTAAAATCCGTGGCGTCTTCAACCTCGCCGGTCCCGAGCCCTTGCCCCTCTCGCACATTGTGCGAATGACCGGACGCCCAAGCGTTCCCGTTCCGTACTCCTTCGCGAGGCCCGTACTCAAACAAATGTGGAAGTTTCGCCTCACCACGTTTCCAGCACCTGAACTCGATCATATTCGGTTCGTGTGCATGGTCGACGACCAGCGTGCAAGGCAGATCCTCCGCTACAGACCGCGTCATTCGGTCGAAGATGCCGTCAATGCTCTTCAAGTTGCACCTTGGTAATGCCAGATGGATCTTTACGGCTCTCTCTTTCGTTCAGTGCTTTATCCGGCTTGGGAAACAAGCCTGCGTGGACGGCCAACGCTTGCGCGGCTTAAGTACTTGGAGCGCACGCAATGGTGTTCACTCGATGAGCTCTACGCGCTCCAAAGCGCCGCCCTCCGGCAGCTCGTTCGCCATGCGTACGACACAGTCCCTTACTACAGCAAGCGACTGCGCGAGCTTCACCTTCGCCCGGAGGACATTCGCGAACCAAGCGACATCGTAAAGCTACCATTGCTCGAGCGCGAAGACGCCGCCGAACATGCAGATGCACGCGTCGCGACGAGTGGTCCAAAGCCCACCATTAGAAAGGGCACGAGTGGCTCGACGGGAAAACCGCTCATCTTCGGTTATGAACCAGACAGCGAATACTGGCGGCAAGCCATTAAGCTCCGTGGTTACTCATGGGCGGGTTACAGACCCGGCGATCGTTCGCTCCATTTTTGGGGTGCTCCAACATTTCCGCAACCAAGCGCCTTAAAACGCGCGAAAATTGCAGCGGATCACGCCGTGCGAAGAGAACTCGTACTCCCGAGCACCTTGCGCGGCGACGATCATCTGAAAGAGGTCGTAAAAGCAGTTCGTGAATTTCGACCCGCCAACATTCTCTGTTATTCGCAGGCGGGAGGCGATCTCGGCCGCTTCGTCGCACAAAATGGCGCTCGTGATTGGAGCGACATTCCTGTCATCTGCGGTGCAGAAAAACTTTTTCCTCACGACCGCAAGGCGCTCGAATCTGCATTCGGTCGCGGCATTTTCGAAACGTATGGCTCACGCGAAGTGATGCTCATGGCCGCCGAATGTGAGGCACACGACGGCCAGCACGTTCAAATGGAGAACATTTTGCTCGAAGTCGTCGTCCGCGAAGGCGGCCGCGTTCGCTCCGCGAATGTCGGTGAAGTCGGCGAACTTGTCGTCACTGATTTGCACAACTTCGCAATGCCATTTCTTCGCTACGCCAACGGCGATTTGGGCGTATGGGCCCCACCTTCACGTTGTTCGTGCGGGCGTTCCCTTGTTCGCCTTTCGTCCGTTGAAGGTCGCGTTACGGAAACACTGCGCGATGCAAACGGAAACGCGGTGGGCGGGCTCGCCTACAACGCGATGTTTGCCTACCTCGCAGAAGCGGTTTCACAATTTCAAATTGTGCAGAAGAAATCGGGCGACATCACACTTAAGATCGTCCCAACCGCAAAATACTCACCGAAGGTTGAGGAATCGATTCGCAAATCCCATCGCGCACATTTTGGCGAATTGCCGCTCACGATTGAACAGGTGCAAGACATTCCGCTCAGCAAAGCCGGAAAGCGCAAACCCGTGATCGTCGAGCGCTAGCACTTGCTCCCCATGTCATCCTGAGCTCGCACCGGCCTTGGGCCGGATGGTTGGCAAAGGACATGGCGCTCAGCTCAAATCACCAATGTTCTCATGCCATGTTCTTAGGAGCGACCAAAGGGAGCGAAGGACCCCCACTGGGTCTGGGGGGTCCCTCGACTTCGCTCAAGATGACATAGGGAATAACGGCAAGCACATCAACCTGAAATCGATTTAGCTAGCGTCACGATTCGGAGTCAGATGATTCGCCGGCTTCGGGTGTTTCGTGTTTGCGCTTCGCGATCGTGGACAGGTAACGAACACCGTACTCGCGGACGTTCGTAAGCATGCGCGCTGCAAACGTTGGAGCCACAGCATGCGCGGTCACGAGCGCTCTCCGCTTTGTTGCTAGCTGCGTCTTGTAGAACGACTCGCCATTTAGGAAGTCGTACTCACGATATCCACATTCGATCGCGCGCTGAATCCCGAGCAAATGGATAGCGATACCTGGCCTCACGCCTTTCGGCAGATCGAGCCTGCGGCCACTTTGATAGAAGTGCACGCGGCGATCGTAAACAATATTGTACATCGCAGCGATGGGTTCTCCCCGAACCTCGAGCCACATCAGCTCCAGTTGACCATCGATACCGTTAAAGAGCTTTCGCATCACGTCGGCGTGGAACGATGAAAAACGGTAATTTTCGAACAAATTACCGCCCTCACCCCACCGCTCTCCATGAAGGGCGCGCAGGATATAAAA
>JAHFDX010000151.1:0-480 GCA_023248785.1 Myxococcales bacterium | reverse complement strand
CAGTTCATGCTTCGTCGTTGCGAGGCGAAGCTTGTACCCTCCGGGCCCTGCCCACTTCTCAAGGTCACGAAGGGATCGCCTCACAAAGTAACGCCGCTGGCTATCAAGCGATGCGAGATAGGCATCCCATGTTGCGGGAAGCGAAATATGTAAGCACGCTCCTTCTGGAAAAAGTTCAACCTCGCATCGATCGGCCGCAAGAGCCTCGACGAAGCGCGCGGCGAAAAGCCCCTCACCGTTCATGCGAACGAAGTGAAGATCATCCCAAACACCCACGGCGCCTGATGTGAGGACGCGCGCGAGCACCGATGCGACCTCGGCCTCTGTTCCCTTCTCGCAGAGAACGCCCAGATAATCGGAGCAAATTTCTTCGTACTCCAATTCGCCCGACCCCAGTAACTCAAGTCGCCTCATGGGCACAATGCGATCAAAAATAGGTCGCCAAAGAAGAGGGGCTATCGCGACGAGGCGTTCCCCCTT
>JAHFDX010000791.1 GCA_023248785.1 Myxococcales bacterium | reverse complement strand
CATCGCATCGCTGGTCGAACTGACAGTCGACCGAATCCTTGCACGGCTGAACCTGAGCGTTGCCGGGTGCCATCGCATCGAAAAGAGCGCTCATGTCGCCCACGAGCCATGAAGCGCTGCCAACGCCACCGTCCGGGGTGTTCGCAAACACTTGGCACGTCGGGTCACACGGATTGTCCGCGCATGCCACGGACGTTGCCGTTTGGGTGCGAAGCGTGCCGTCACCGTCGCGAAAGGGGTTCGATTGCTTCTGCACGTGCCCTTCGCCGCATTTGCCCCAACTACCTTGGCTGTCGCACCGCTGAATGCCTTTGTAACAAGAGAGAACTCCACCGTACTCGCCAAGTGTAATCCCACACTCCCGCGCTTGACCGGAAGTGCAAGGGACGGATCCACTGGGTCCGATTCCTCCAACACTGCCGCCCAATTCGTTGGGCCGCGTCGGGTTGGCGCAACCCGAAAGCCACGCAATTCCGATGCACACCAGCAACCAAGCCGGGACGGGGGCTGTACGGTGGTTCAAGATCGCACCCTTATCTCTCAACCGCCAAAGATGCCAGGCCCGGCCCCTACGATCCGACTCTACGCCGTTCTAGCAAGCGCCATAGCGCCGACAACATTGTTTCAGTCCCCGTCGAGGATCATCTCCGCGCGAAGTTAAAGGAGGTGAGTCGGTTCAACCCAATAATGGTGGCAGAACATCGTACTTTATGCGCAACACTCGGACGTGTGCATTCTGCATGCCCTTCGCGGAACCATGATTTGCACCTTCGACAAACTCAACTGACACTCGCGGGGTGAATTCCGTCCGGAGTTGGCTCTTTGGATGTCTCGTCATTCTTCAAGGGTGCACCGCATCGGACACGAAGCGACCGCTCGGTCCAGACGAACCAATGGACGCCCCGGTGCATGACGGGGATGCAGCATCACTCGTTCCCTGCGAGATGGATCCCTCGCCCCTCGCCGATGCGGGTGGCTGCATCGCCATTGGCGTGAACTACGAGTGCAATCCGGTTTCGGGCCTAGGGTGCGGCAACGACCAAGTGTGCGCTTTCGATGGCGTGCGCTTTCGGTGTTTGCCTTCAAGAAACCCGAGCGCAGCCTGCGGGTCGTGCAGCGCAACGCAAGCATGCACGGGCGGATTCACTTGCATTGGGCTCGGTTCGCGATGCACACGTTTCTGTTGCGATTCAAATGAGTGCGCAAAAGGCACGACGTGCGTCATGCAACCTCCAACTTCTGTCGGGGTCTGCCAAGCCACAAGCGCTGAACTACTCCACGACTTTGTCCTCACCGGCGTAAACGACGCGGGGACCCTCGACTTGATTCGCCCCGCGTGCGTCGGACCTAGCGATGCGAGCACAGGCGCCTGTGTTCCGGTCAACGAAACGAACGCTTGCAACCCCGTCACCAACGCGGGCTGTTCGGCGGGTCGAACATGCGAGCATATCAACGGTGGCTACCAGTGCGTCGTGGGAAGCCTTAGCAAGAACATTTGCGAAACGTGCACCGGCGTTGGTGACTGCCAACCCGGGCTCACTTGCGCCTTCTCGGGGACGTGCGCAAAATCATGCTGCGCCGACATCGAGTGCGCGCCCGCGGTGTGCAAGAGAATGGGTGGGGCCGCCGGCGTGTGCACCAGCTATTTCTCCGACGCAGGCGATGCATGCCCAACATGCACAGTGTTCTACTGCAGCAAAGAACTTTCGGCATGTGGGGCGAACGCAACATGCGCGGCGTGCCTCGCCGACGCCTCGGCAAGCGCATGCGAAACGGACATGCTCTATGCAGGGCAGCTTCGATGTCGCTGCGACACGAACACGTGCGCGAAATACTGCAAGAAGATCTGTCCGTGAGACACGACGTGCCACGCGCGAGGAATGAACGCGTGGGATGAGCGTTGTATCAGCCAGGCTTCCCTGTTAGCCCATCTCCAAGCCATGACTTCCAGCATTTGCTCGTCGGCAGCGAGTCGCGCACCGACGAATCACATCTACTACTCCACAACAAAGAGCTTGTGCCGCACGTGCAAGCGTGGAGTAGACGCAAAGATTCACTTCGTCGAGGACGGCGTCTACTTCGACAAATTCTGCCCCGAGCATGGAGCCGAACGCGTGCTCGTTTCTTCGA
>JAHFDX010000790.1:579-2131 GCA_023248785.1 Myxococcales bacterium | reverse complement strand
TGTTCGCGCCATAACCGGAAACGAAGACGTCCTCGATCAAGATATCGTCACCACCGCCGTACCATTTGATGCCGACAGACCCTTCGGTTCCCGTATAGCTGTTCGCGGAAAAACGAACTCCTACGATTGCAAGATGGTTCACGTACACTGGGTTGGTATCGAGTCCATCCAACACCCCCGTAAGCAGCAGGGGCCGATCGGGTGAGGTCCCATAGTTTGAAATGAGCATGGGTGCCGTCGCGGATCGCCCGGACTTCGTCCACATTCCGAAGCTCTCCGACCAAGAGTCGCCGCGATTGAGGAGCAGCCAATCTGGATATCCGTCACGCAGCAGCGATATCCCGCGCGCGAGAGTCTTTACCGCAGTCGTTTCCGAGAGACCATTGTTCGCATCGTTGCCAGTTGAGTTGCTCACGTAGATTTTCGTGGTGTCTGCACTCGCAACAAAGTCGGTCCAGCCGGTTTCGGGAGTCGTTGCTGCGTCGCCCGTACCGCTCTCCGTCGTGCCGCTCTCCGTCGTGCCGCTCTCTTGCATGCCGGACTCCTTCGCCGATGAGTCGCCGGTACCGCTGTCGGAGGCGTCCGACGCATCCGACACTCCATTCTCACGCCCACTGACATCTCGCACCGATGAATCGCGTGCAGCCGAATCGGCGGTCACCGACGCATCACTCGAATCCGGTGGCCATGTGTCTGCACTTGCCTCCTGCGGCACTGCGCTTGCGTCGTCGACCGCGTTGTTCTGGTCTTCGGAGCAAGCGAGTGTCGTGCAAATGACGACGCTGAGGGCGATCCTTCTCATAGCGTTTTCGACGCACTCGCAGCGAGTACGTCACCCTCACGCAAAAGACCTGTGCGTTCAGAAAGCAACTTGAGAAATCCATCTCGATCGGCGGGCGAGACAAGCGTGGACTCGAAGAATCCTTCGCCAGTCTTTACGTCCAACCGAGAGAGCGAAAGCGCCGGCGCACTCAGCGGATTGAGCGATGGCTCCACCTTCTGGATCTTTGTCAGATCGATGCGGCTCCGAAAGAGACCAAAACGAACAACGAGTTCTTTTTTGCTTATGCCATAACGAATTGGAAACACGAGACCTCCATAGATGAGAAGCACAACGGCTGCTGAGATGAGACCTACGCGAAAAGCACCCGCTTCGTGATTACGCAACGCATTCACGATCACGATCGTGGACGAAACGGGCGGAATGCACATCGCCAGCCCAATCCACCAGTCGATCTTGGTCGGGAACCAAACGCATTCGTCGTTACTCATGAGCTTCTCCCTCTTGCGCTTTGTCTACGGCGCGTACGCCCGACCCGTGAAGGTAGGTCCCGAGGGGCCTGCGTGCGTGTGTACAAGCGTGCGAGACCGAGTTAACAGCCGCCGAAATCGCGCTATCTCTACAGCCACCATTGACCGTTCTTTGCAGCATGCGATGCCTTCCCGTTCGCGTTGTTTGGGCAGCCCTGGTCGCGTGTGGGACCGCGCGCGATCTTGGGCCGAACGCGTCCACTACGGGCGACCCGCGTGCCACTGACGCAGCGTATTTCAA
>JAHFDX010000790.1:0-569 GCA_023248785.1 Myxococcales bacterium | reverse complement strand
TTGCGTACATCATGCCGGTGGGCAACATCAATCCGCCGGCTCACACGGCACCAACAAACCATCTGTACTTTTCGTATTCTCCCACATCGACAAAACGCGCCTACGCGCCCGGCGACATCCACGTCACGTACGTCGAAAAGAAGACGTACGCCTCCACCGGCAAAACAGACTTTCAGGTTCAATTCGCCGTCTGCAAGGAAGTCACCGCTTGGTACGACCACATCACGCTCGATCCAACGCTTGAAAGGAAGATCCCCTCGTACAACGGTGGCTGCGTCGATCGTGGCATCGCGGGTCAGACGATCACAAGCTGCAGAGCGTTCGGGTTCGATATTGTCTTAAGCAAGGGCACGCTCATAGGCGTGGGCGGAACGAGTGCCAACCTCGATGTCGGGACAAAAGACACGCGCGTCAGTCTCACGTTTCTCAATGCCGAATTGAAGAAGACCTACGGAACGACTGCGTGCCCGCTTGACTACTTTTCGAGCGAGGTGAAGACCTCGATGGAGGCTTTGCTCGGCGGCATGGACGGAACGCTCCGCACCGACTCCCCAAGATGCGGAAAGGTT
>JAHFDX010000789.1 GCA_023248785.1 Myxococcales bacterium | reverse complement strand
TTCGTCCTTTTTTTGATCTCCACGCCGTAGAGCTTCCTCCGCGACGTTGTGATACTCGGCATAGACTTTCTTGTACTTGCGCGACGCAAACCCGCGCTGTGCTGCTCCTTGAATCACTTCGCTTCGCGAAGGTCCGGGGCCACTTTCGGCACCCTCGAGCTGCGTGTCTTGCGTGCCCATTTTCGGGTTTGTCGCGGAGCCTTGCACTTGATCTTTGTGCGCCGATTCCCCGTACCCCTTGTTCGGAGGACCATCGCCACCTTCGCCGCCTTCTCCAGTTCCAGAGCCCGCACCGCCAGAGGATTTTGAGAGCACCAGCATTTTTTCGCCGTTCGGACCTTCGACGTAGAGCTCTCCGTTCTTGCCCTTTTTCGCGCGTGACTTGCCAGATTTGCCTTCGCCGCCCTCTCCACCCTCCCCGCCTCCGCTCTTGCCTTGCTTGCCAGGCGACTTGCCGTCTTGGCCGTCTTCGCCCTCGTCGCCTTCTTCGTCACCTTCTTGACCGCCCTTGCCCTGCTTGCCAGCGCCCTTCTCTGGTTCCCCCTGCTGACCGCCACGGGCCTTTCGCGAAAGCTTCTTCAAGCGAGACATCTGCTTTTGACCGCCCTGCCCTTGCCTTCGTAACTGTTCGCGCAGATCACGCAAGCGATCCAGAAGGTCTTGCTTTTCGCGATCGCTCATCTGCTGCTTCGCCATGCGATTGAGATCTTCGGCGCCCTTTTCGAGATCTTGGGCCGAAGCACCAAGCTCGCGCATCAGGTCCTCGGCGGCTTGCGAGAGCTCTCGATCCAAACGCTCGAGCTGGCGTTCGTTTCGTTCCGCCTGCTGCAGGTCGCGATCGAGGCGATCGAGCTCGCGTTGCTTTTTGTCGAGAAGGCTCTTCTCCTCGTCCGTCGGCGGATTACTCATCTTTTGCTTCTGCTTGAGGAGCTCATCGCGCGCTTGGTCGCGCTTCTTCAACAAATCGTCTTTGGTGCGCTTCGCTTGTTCAGAGGCCTTCTGAAGGGCATCACGCAGTTGTTCGAGTTTCTTCTTGTCGATGGTGTTGTTCTTTTTTGCATCTCGGACCTTCTTCGCAAGATCGAGTGCTTCTTTTTCGGCTTGGGGCAAATCGCGCTTCGTCAGCGCTTCGCCCATTGGTTTTGCAAGGTCCGACTTCTTCAGCTCTTCGCCGATTTTTGAAATGGTCTCGTCGAGCGACTTGCGGTCCGCGCCGTCTTTGCCAAAGAGTTTCTCTTCGAGCTGTCTGAGACGTTCGAACGCTTCGTTGCGATCAAGCCGTTTGTTTGCCATGTCGTCGAGCAATCGATTGAACTCATCAACCATCCGCTTCGTCTCGGGATCAGTCGCTCGCTCGTCGAGCCCCTTTGCGAAATCGCGGAGCGCATCGAGATCGTCGGCCGTGACCTCAATGGGCTCAATCAACCGCTGACTGGGCGCAATGAACGTGTGCGTTCGTACTTCGAGCAGCGCGATGAGCACGATCAAGACAACAAGCGGAATCGATGCGAGAAAAAAGGGCGGTGCCACGATGGGCAGCGCACGCGTCGGTTGTAAGGTTTGCGCATAAGGAAGCGCGTCTTCAATGGCGGCAGTCATCCATGCGTCGCGAGCGGCCTCTGGCCGAGCTCCAAACACAAGCGCGTTCGTCACGCGGTCAGCAAGCTTGTGGTGGGCGTCAAGTGCAAGAGCTCCTGACAACATCGAAACGTTTCGAAGAGCGCCGAGGACAAATGCCGAAATAGGCGTGAAGACCGCCACCGCGTAACTGGTAAGCGCAACCCGCTCGGCCACCATGCCAAGCTTCCGAAGTACGAGCGCAGAGCCTCCAATCACGAGACCCATGAAGAAACCGTAGGCCATGAGCTCAAGACCGCGATTCACGCGAATTCGACGTCTTGTGAGGGTCGCAGCGGCCTTCAGCGATGCCAACATGAACCCTTAGGATACGCTCAAGTCGTGAAAAAGTTTCCGAAGGACACGCATTTCGCGACCCGTCGCGGACCTCCCTAGTTGAGCAAAAAATGCCCTTTTGGGGGCACTATTGCGCATTTGAGCGCGCATTTGAGCCGATTGGCCCGATGATTAGCAGGTGCCGCTCCCGCGACCGCCCCTGATTGAGCTTGAGATT
>JAHFDX010000150.1 GCA_023248785.1 Myxococcales bacterium | reverse complement strand
GAGTCAGCGTGGAGGACACTCACTCCTAAGAACATGGCATGAAAACATTGGTGATTTGAGCTGAGCGCCATGTCCTTTCCCAACCATCCGGCCCAAGGCCGGTGCGAGCTCAGGATGACATGGGGCGGGCTGTGTAAGGCCTACTTCGCTGACGCCTGCGGTTTCACGTCACCCGTGGGCTTCACGTCGACCGTCGGCTTACTGTCGTCCTGGCGGATGGAGTACCGAACGAGCGCGCGCAATACTTGGTTTCGCTCGATGTTGCCGACGGCCGATTTGAGGTCCTCGTAGATGCTGGGGTCGACAAGAAGCCCGCCAATCGTCCCCTTCCCTTGGCGAATGCCAGACACGATCGAGCGCAGGTCGGACGCCATGGCGGCGAGATTTACGATCATGCTTTGCGAGTGCTCGTCACCGTAAAGCACCGTATGCGCTACGCCGTTGCCTTCGCGCACTGCGACGAGACTCTTGTGCACTTCATCAACGGTGCCAACAGCATCTTTCGCCAGCTTCTCATCGTAGAGCAATCGATGCGCAAGCCCGTCGCCCGTTCGAACATGCGTCGTTGTCTTGTGCACGTCAGACAAAATGCCTTGTGCTTCCGCTGTGGAGCGTTCGATATGACCGAGCGTGTTGCTCACTTTTTGAGCCTGGTCCGGATCGTAGAACATGCGATGCACCGCCGAGTCCTTGTGCGCCACGGTGTCGAGAATCTCGTTCACGTTCGACGTGATTCCGCGAATGTTCTCGTGAAGCCGTGGATCGCCGAGCTCCTTCGCAAGGGGGTCAAGGCGCTCCATGACCACTTTCGCGCGCGTTGCAATTTCGTCTGCGCGCGCAAGGAGGTCAGAGGGCTCTTCGCTTTCGAGTGTATCGCCTTCCTTTGCGACATCGGTGCTTTGCCCGACGGTCAGCTCGACCATCTTGTCGCCGAGCAGGCCTTTCGCAGACACACGCGCCTTCGTGTCTTTGCGAATACGCAAAGACTCGCTCTTGAGCACGGATAGCGTGACATACACGCGCGCATCATCAGACGCCTCGCCATGCTTCACCGTTATGACGGTGCCAATATCGAGACCGCCCATGCGAATCGGCGAGCCTCCCTTCAGGCCTTGGACGTTCTGAAATGCAGTTTGATAGGTTACCTTCCGATCCCAGACCTTGCGATTGTCGCCAATGAGGAAGCTCGCTGCCCCAAGGAGCAGGAGGCCCGTCAAGACGAAAATTCCAACGCGTAGACCACGGCTCATCGGTACACCCTCGAAAAAAGTCGAATGCTAATTGGCAAGCAGGGACTCAACGTCCTCCGTTTCGGGGGCACGCCCCTCGATGAAATCGCGGATGAAGGGGTCGTCCGAATGCCGGAACTCGTCCTTCGTGCCCACGAGTGCGATTTTTCCTCGGTTGATCATGGCAAGTCGGTCCGACACCGCAAAGGCGGTGCCCATGTCGTGCGTCACAACGATACTCGTCAAATGTAACCTGCGTTGAATGGCCGAGATAAGGTTGTTGATGCGGGCCGTATTGATAGGGTCTAGCCCCGTTGTAGGCTCATCGTAAAGAATCACCTCGGGCTGTAATGCCAGCGTACGGGCCAAACCAACACGCTTCTTCATGCCACCGGAGAGATCCGAGGGACGCATCATCTCAATGCCGGGGAGCCCTACGAGCGCTAGCGCCTGCGCAACACGCTGCTGAATTTCGACCTTCGACAGCCGGTCGTAGAACTGCTCGTGAAGACCATAGGCAACGTTGTCGCCTACGCTGAGGGAGTCGAACAGCGCGGCGCCTTGAAACAGATAGGCGATGCGACGCCGCACATTGGAGAGGTCGCGCTCATCCTCCATCTTCGTGACTTCATCGCCATCAAAAACAATCGTGCCACGATCGACCGAGAAGAGGCCAATCAACATTTTCAGCAAGACGCTCTTGCCCACGCCCGACGGCCCCATCACGGTGATGGTTTCGCCTCGGCGAACGGAGAGATCGAGCCCGTTGTACACGACCTTCGATCCAAAACGTTTTTGCACGTCGGAAAACCGGATGAGCACTTCGCCCATCGGCGTATGCGCAGTCGGGTGGAGGGTTTCCACACTCGTAGACTAGCGGCAGATCGGGCGCGCTCGATCGAAATGATTACCCGGCGGCCGTGCGCATGGTGCGGGATGGCGACGCCATGGGCGTGGTGCCTCGTTTTGCGAGCTTTGTGTCGATCCACTCCGTGAGTGGCGCCGCTACATAGATGCTTGAGTACGTTCCAGCAACGATGCCGATGAGCATCGCGAGGGCAAAGTCCTTAATCACGCCCGTGCCCCAGATAAAGAACGGAAGCACGCTGAGCAGCGTCGCCGTGGATGTGAGGATCGTGCGTGATAGTGTTTCAGACACACTAAGATTGATGATTTGCGCAAATGTCTTGCCCTTGTGCTTGGGCAGCGTTTCGCGGATGCGGTCGTAAACAACCACGGTGTCGTTCATCGAGTAGCCGACGATCGTGAGCACGGCGGAAATCGTCGTCAGCGTGACTTCTTTGCGAAGGACGACAAACACGCCGAGGATAACAAGCGCGTCGTGCAAACACGCAACGACAACTCCGGGTGCGAACCTTAGGTCGAACCGAAACGCGAGGTAGAGCATGATGAACACGATCGCAATCGCAACCGAATTTCGCGCGCTGTCCCGGAGTTGCTTTCCCGCTTTGGGACCTACCCACTCCACCTTGAGGGGTTTCTCTGGAACGATGGCGCCAAGCTTGGACTTTAGACGATCGAAGAGGACGTCGCCTTTTGAGGGCAGCTGAATCTCGACTTTGTGATCGTTCTTGCTCGCAGTGCCGACGACGTGAGGGTTATTTTCGCTCGGCCGAAAGCGAAGATCGGGCAGCGTAGAAAGTTGTTCCGCAATCTTCTTGCTGTCGGGAAGCGTTTCGTACCGTGCGACGATCTTGTCGCCCCCGGGGCTGAACTTCACTTCGACCGCGCGCGCATTTTCCGGGCAGCGTGCTGCATCGACAGCTGTGCCGTCGCCGGAAAAACAGAGAGCGTTTCGGATTTGCGCCTGCTTGCCCGCTTGCAGCTTCTCTTCCTCTTTAACCTGTACACGAATCAAAAAACGATTCGGGATTTTCGGATCGACCACTTCCACGACGTCCACCGCTTGAAACTCGCCGCCTTCGAGCGCGCTTCGAATACCCCCAGCTTGAATCGGTTGAGTAAAAGCTACTTCGACTTCCGTGCCGCCATTAAAATCTGTCCCGTAGTTGGGCCCTGGATAGAAGAGCAGGATGGTTGAGGACAGCGCGAGAAAGAGGCTGAGCGGGATCCAAAAGACCCG
The DNA here is from genome assembly GCA_023248785.1 of Myxococcales bacterium. Taxonomy (GTDB): domain Bacteria; phylum Myxococcota_A; class Polyangia; order Polyangiales; family Polyangiaceae; genus JAHFDX01. The sequence goes on along the minus strand of JAHFDX010000150.1, from coordinate 4,700 downwards.
CTGTTTCATGAAGTCGAATTGTCGACCTGGCTTGAAAAATTCCATGGCTTCTGACTCCGCTCAGAACTCTGCGCCAATGTCGAGACGCTGCGCCTTGCGCCCGCGCGCCCACCAGTCAAACACGAGGCGAGTACAAAACACGCCGGTAAAGAGGCTCGCCACAATGCCGACCACAAGCGTCACAGCAAAGCCCTTCACAGGACCGCTTCCGTACTGCATGAGAATGAGGCCCGAGATGAACACGGTAACGTGTCCGTCGATGATGGCCGAGAATGCTTTGTCGTAACCCGCATCGACCGCCGCACGAATGCTGCGCCCGGCGCGAAGTTCTTCACGGATGCGTTCGTTGATGAGCACGTTCGCATCGATCGCGATGCCGATCGTAAGCGCGAGGCCGCAGATACCCGGCAGGGTCATGGTGGCGCTAACCGACGCTAGGAAGGCAAGCTGCAGGAACAGATTGAGGAGCACCGCAATGTCGGCGATGAAGCCCGCTGACCTATAGTAGAGGATCATGAAGAGCAGAACGAGCGTGCCGCCCGCGAGCATGCCCTTCAGGCCCTTGTCGATCGAATCTTGCCCCAACGACGGACCGATGACCGATTCGTTCGTGAGCGTAATTTGCGCGGGAAGCGCGCCGGAGCGAAGGACCATCTCGAGCTTGCGCGCGTTCTCAAGTTGAACATCGGGGTCGCTTCCTCCCATCGTGATGACGGGACGGCCGCCAGCAATTTTGGTCATAATGCGAGGGGTCGAGTCGACCTTGTCATCGAGGATGATTGCAAAACGCCGATTGACGTTGGCGCCCGTCACTTCTTCGAAGCGCTCTGCGCCGACGGGACTCAGCGTAAGTTGCACGATGTATTGGAGCGCGCCTTGGCGATTGTCAGTTTGCGTTTGCGCGTCGGTCACGTGCTCGCCGGTTAGCTCCGCTCGTTTGAACATGTAGTAGGTGCGCCACCCGACATCGCGTGATTGGCCATTTTCGCCGCGGTCGCTCTCGACTCCGAAACCGACTTGGCGATCGTCTGGGACGCCGAGCGTGTCGACCCATCGCTTGAAGCGGGTCTTGCATTCGTCCAGCGATTCTTTTTCCCGCATCATGATGCGCGCATACGTGACGGACTTGTTGAGTTCTTTCTTGCCTTGGAGTCCGTCCGGTGCGGACTCTTGGCGAAGCTCGATGCTTTCGCTTTCGGGGATCGATTTTGCATCGACGCGCCCGAAAAAATCTGTCGTATCGTCGACCATTTTGAATTCGAGGCGCGCCGTTCGACGGATGATGTCTCTGATTTCCGCAAACGCTTTCTCGTTCTGACCCGGCACTTCGACGATGATGTCCTCATCGCGCGTGGCGACGCCCGTTTCCTTCAAACCGAGCTCGTCGACACGCTTCGCGACGGTATCTTTCGCTTGAGACACAGCGCGCTCGCGAATTTGGGTCTCGACCTCCGTTCGGATCTTAAACGTGACCTCATCGTCGGCTGGACCTGGCTTGAACGCCATCTCGTGCACGAAATCGTTCTTGAAACGTTCGTCGACTTTCGCGACGTCGGCCTTGTCCTTGAACTTGAGACGAATGACGGCTGTCTCTGGGGTGAGGATACGAACCTTCTCCTCGAGCTTGAGCATCTCCTCGCGCGAGATGCGGTTATCGCCTTTGTGAAATCCAAACGCGACAGCAAGCTTTTGGCGCATCTCTTCTGCGCCGTTGGAGCGCTTGTCGGCAATCGCTTCGTCGACTTCGACGGTGTAGACCAATCGCATGCCGCCCTGCAGGTCGAGGCCTTTGGCGATGCCGAATGGTACTCTATCCTTAATATATTGCGGCACCTTCACTTTGCCGCCGGACATGCTGCTGACGGTAGGCCATAGCGCGAGACCCGCCAGGAGAACGACGGCCAGCGCGCCGCCCGCTTTGAAGCGCCAGATCCCATCCATCGTTGGGAGCACGAGAAAGAGCGCCCACACGCCAATGAATGCCGCGGTCACGAGACCCCAGAAAGAATCGGCGCGGTAACACCCTGCAGCGATGCCGAAACAAATCAGAGCAACAAGGAGAGCGTTGCGTTTTGTTGTGTTCATGGAGCTGTGTTCATGAAAGTTCCGAGGACCTACTTCTTGTCAGCAGCAAGTGACGCACCGGCGGTGTTCGGCGTCTCTTGAAGTGGGGCGACGACTTGTGCGAGGACGGTAATCGTCACGCCTTGCGCAATCTTCACCTTCGCAAACTTGTCGTTGAACTCCATGAGTTCGCCGACGATGCCCGCGTTCGTCACGATCTGATCGCCCTTCTTGAGCGCCTTACGTGCGTTAGCCTCTTTTTTCTGACGCCGGAACATCAAAAAGAACATCGGCAGCAGGATGAGAAACGGCAGGAACGTGAAGAGCGGTGACGGAGCCGAAGGGCTCCCCGCGGGCGCGCCGCCGAGGGGAGGGGCCTGAGTCGTTCCGGGCGTAGCAACGGGCTGGAGGATCACGGCAGACATTGGATCTGCGGTGGATACTAGGTGTAGGAATTGCCGTCAATCGCAGGCCCGGCGCCCGCACCGGTAAGCGCATCGAAAGGTGCTTTCCGGTGCTTTCCATTCGGTGCTGTCGATGCGCGATGGACGTACGTTCATTGCGTGCATCACTCTCGGTGGCGAGCTCCGCAGGACGCGCGCCGGCAGCGTCCTCCACCACCCGCCCTTGCCGGGAACACCGGGGCGGCGACAAGAGTCAGGCTCGTTTCACGCCGTGCTTTTCAACGGCCTGCTGAGAGGACATTGGCGGGGGAACACGCATTCATAGGGATGACGAAACGACTTTCGCCCGAACTTCGGCTTTTTCCCAAGCCCGAATGTACGCTTCTGCCGATTGAAACAGTGGACTGAGATCGCTGCGGCTTAGCCCAACATTTTGTAGATCCGCAATAAAATCGGGCAATAGGCCATAGTGAGCGAAGCCGTCGAGATTGAAATCAAAATCGCGACGCCCTGCAACGTTACGGATGAGCGGCGCGGTGCTCCCGCCATTCATCGCTTGCCAACGCACGTACACACGCTTGAGTGCCGAAAAAAGCGAATGCATGCGTTTGGACTCACTTGCGGCAACAGGACGGCCCGTCTTTACGTAATACCCAACGCGTCGCTCGCTCGCACAGTCAATGGCGGGTTGTGCGCATTTGAAGTCGTCAGAATTGCCCTTTGAAAGGAGTCCAATCACGATATTCCGAATCGTGTCTTGCACCCAGACCGGTCGTTCGAGAAACAATGGAGAATCGATGCGATCTTTTCGTGGATCGATCCCTGCTTCTGCGATTGCAATGGCTTCCCACATGCGCCGCTCTTCGTCGGAATAGGCCTTGTCGCCGTCTACAGAATCGAATCGATGCGCGCGATAGTCGACCACACGCGAAGTGTAACGAACGCCTGATTCCTGAGCGTCCACTTGGTTCCCCCGCCGCGACTGTTTCAAGGAATCGCTTTGCGCGCCCCAACATGCTTTTGCACCAAAGCGAGGGCCGATGGGCTCCACAAATCCATGCACGTCGGTCGCCAAAGGCACGCCCTGACCTCCCATTTTCGAGATGGCATACTGGTACGCTTGTGCGAACGTCTTCGACGATCGATCGCAGTCGTTTCGAACCTTTGAATTGGGCGCGCTGCGCACCGAACCTTGAGCGAGTGCAACCGATACGAGACCCCCGATCTTTCGAATGCGAGCGAGCTCTTCGTCGCCGATGTGGGCTTCGTTTGAAAGCATCGTGGGCAACGCGGTTCCATATTCTTTTTGAGTGGAGGGTGCATATTCGGCGTCTCCCGAGTATGCCAGTGAGCGGAAGGCCGCATGACCAGAAACGAGAGGGTAGTCCTTGGTCTCGGCGATCGACAGCGTGCGATCGCGTGCACGCAAAGACATGTGATCGATATCGATCATCATGCCTAACCTCATCATTTCTTCGACTGCGACCTGTCCGTGCACCGTGAGCCCACGCTTGTTGGCGTGCCCGCCGCGTATCTTCGCGAGCTCGCGGGCGTGTTCCTGAAGTTTCCCGTGAGTAAATGCATCCAGCAGAGAGGACAAGGGCCCCTTGGGGACCAACGGGTCTTGGTCGAGACGATAACGAAGTCCTAGGTCCCAACGTGATTCGACTTCGAAGAAACGTTTCTCTTTGATGAACGTCAGCACATCAAAGTAGCTCATGCTGATCGCCGTTCCGCCTAACGCGTTGTCGGCGAGATGGATGGGAAAGAAGTGCCTAACCCCTTGTGCGTAAAGACGAGTGAGGTAGTTGCGGATGATCGGGCGAGAGGCATTCATGCTACTCGGCAGGTCCTCGAACTTGCGCCAGTTGCCAGGTGCATCAACTTCGACGCCCAAAACCATCGCAAGTTTTCCGTCCCCGATCGCTTTTCGGGCCTCAGCCGGTGAGCGCACGATTCGTAAAAACCCCCGTCCAGGCCCACCAGCTTTTCGATCCACGTAGGCGACGAGTTTCTCCGATTCTTTCAGCGAGGCGTCGATGACCGAATTGTCGTCAAACGGCAACGAGTGGCCTGCAATGCGGGGTAAAAACTCATTGTTCGAGACGAGATTGACAACGAGTCGCAACCCTCCTCGCCACGCGCGCTCAATCCAATCAACGTAAGCTTGTTGGTGAACGGTGTTTGTAAATTGTGGCCATCCTTCGAAATCAGGGAACCAGCTTGTCGTAT
>JAHFDX010000788.1 GCA_023248785.1 Myxococcales bacterium | reverse complement strand
CGAGACCGCCGCCACACACGCAGGTGTAACGCTCGATGCGCGGGGAGAAACGCTCGGGCCATTGGATTTTGCGCGCATGACGGCCGCGCTTGAGGCCCTCACTCTCTCGAGGTGAGCTTTACTTTCCAAGCGTGCGCACAGCCTTCTCGGCAACATCGCGATCGGGCGATTTTGCAGGCGCAACATCGAGAAACTTCCGGTAGTGCTGAAGGGCCTCATTCTTGCGACCTGCTTTTGAGAGCGCCTCAGCCGCGTAAAATTCGAGCGATACGACCCACGCCATCTTTGAGTCAACGTCACTTAGCCACTTCAGCGCCGCTTCGAGATGAGAAAGCGCATCGTGACCGTTCGCGTGATCAGAGAGCAATTTGCCGAATCGATATTGCCAATAGGAACGCTTGTCATCCGCGCGAATGGCCGTCGCCCACGCCTGCATCGCCTGTTGAATCTCGTTGCGATCTTCATGTAGCTCCGCGAGTGCTGCATAGATCTCGTATCGATTGGGCCGAAGGTCGAGAGCCTTGCGGAGATCTGTCAGTGCGTCGTTCACACGGGCCTCCTTGCGTTCGAGCACGCCACGCTGCCAATAGGCTTCACCAAGGTTGTGATCGAGCGCGATGGCCTTGTCGATTTCCGTGCGCGCGAGCGAGAGCTGCGGTTGCGATGCTTCGTTGGCTGCCCAGCCGAGGTAAAGGTGGTACTCGGCTTGGTGGGGGTCGAGATCGACCGCGCGCTTCAAGAATCTGAGCGCCTCCGGCTCTCCTTCGCGACCACGAAGCATGTGCGCACGCCCGATCATATGATTGACTTCCGCGCTCTGAGATCGCTTGTCGAGCACTTTGCTCAACATGGTGAGCGCCTCATTCGGGTGACCAATCGACACGTACGCGCTACCCACACGCAACTGCAGATCGAGATCTTCGGGTGCCTTCGCGAGCGCCAAACGAAACTCCTCGATGGCCCTCTCAACATCTCCCGACGCCTCGTGGAGGAGCCCGCGCTCGACGGAGAGCCCCGGAAATTCGCGATCGCCCGCCGCAACGGCATCAAACGCCTTCATCGATTCTGCAAATCTCCGAAGGCGTCGTAGCACGATGGCCATACGAAACCGTGTGGCCACATCGGTCGGTTCCTGCGTAAGTGCCGTGCGGTAGTGCGTCAGTGCGCGCTCCCACTCTGACTGTGAATCAGCTACTTCGCCGAACGCTCGAGCGAGTGCGGCAGAAGTTGGAAGTTTGCCCTTTGCCTCCTCAAGAACGGCCTCGGCCTCCTTCGGATGACCGCGCGATGACAAGTACGACGAGAGCGCGAGAAAGGGGAAAACGGCATCTCTTCGCGAAGGACGCATTGCAGCAATGGCCGCGCGAAATCGTTGCTCGGCCGCGGGAAGATTCCCGGCAAGGTGCTCCACTTGCCCCAGCAACGCGAGGACCGTTGGGTGGTTCGGCTCTTTCTCAATGGCCTCGCCCAAGAGTTTTCTCGCCTCTTGAACGCGCTCTAATTTGAGTTCAGCACGTGCGACATACGTCGCCGCCTCAACGGACGAACCCGACGCCGAGTATGCGGCCTCGAACCGAGTGAGCGATTCGGTGTACCTCCCCTCACGCATGAATAGTTCGCCTTGGCCTTGAAGCGCGCGAACGTTGAGAGGATTGACCTTCAACGCTTCGTCGAACCCTTGGCGCGCATCGACGACCGATCCATGTCCGAGCAACAGCCATCCTCGAACTGCATGTGCCTCGGCGAGCTCGAATGGTGAAGCCTTCGCACGCAGGGGACCTTCGAGAACTTGCGAAAGCGCTTCGAACCCAGCCGGACTTTCGCCCCCCGCTTCGGCGACCGCCGCACGCAAAACGCGCGCTCCCACATGGGCGGGAGACTGCTTCAGTAGATCGTCGATCAGCGAAAGCGTTGATTCGCGATCCGCAAGAATCCATGAAGCACGCGCAAGGCCGTAGGTTGTTCGCGCGTCGTTGCCACGCGCGGCCGCCCTTGACAAATAATCGCGTGCGCCCTTGCCGTTGCGCGCACCGAGTTCGAGTTCGCCCGCCAAGAGAAGAAGATCCCGTTCGAGGGGATCACCGGAAACCTCGCGAAGCGCAATCGATATGGATTTTCGAGCCTTCTCCCAATCGCTGC
>JAHFDX010000149.1:5718-8049 GCA_023248785.1 Myxococcales bacterium | reverse complement strand
TGGGTCGACGAAGGAAAACTGGTGCCGTGTCCTGCCCACGTGTTTGCATTGTCCGATGTGAAGGCGGCGATGAGGGCCAAGTGGGAGAGCCGTTATCTCGGCGGCTGCGTGTTGCATCCGTAAATCGTCGTCCGGACGACGACCAAGGCGCTTGGCGTAACTTGGTACAGGTCTTCGCTAGAGGACTCCTAGGTTCCTGACCTTGAGTCGCAGTTGTAGCAACAGTAGATGCGGAGACATGGCCGCTTCGATCACGTTTGCAATGATCTGGGCACCTCGAACATTCGGGTGAAGCACGGCGGCCTTGTCGCAGAGCGTCGCGTGCTTCCAACTGCGTGTCTGCAGGAAAGCTTTTGCACAATCTTGGATGCGGTCGAGTTGAATCTCGTCTTGATCCGAGAGCGACCACAACTGACTGACACCACTTCCGTAGCCCCCGGACTCTGAGTATGGCCACTGTGCAAACTTAATCCGCCGGGTTGGATGCATGATGGACACTTCACGGACGGCTCTGCCAATCGCTGTGTTCGATGAATCGTAGAAGGCGCGCGACCGGGTTTTGAGGTCGACGTTGATGCCGCCACATCCGTTCTCGCACCACAATCGTTGAAGCTGTTCGAGCGTGTTGGTTCCTGGCAACGGATTTTGCGTAAACAACGGATAGTAACCAACAAAGATCACAATAGCTTTCGGAAAGCGTGCAATGGCGCGTTCGAGTAGGCCCTTCACTGGCAGGTAACACTTCTCAGATGCACGAGCTGCAAGTTGCGCCACGTTGAGTGGACCACCGAGCAGCGCATCGGAGGGCAAGTCGTTGATGCATCCGTTGAGCACGAGAACGTTTACTTCACCAGGGCGATCCACGTCGTCGATCTCGGCGCCCACAGTGGGCAGGGCAGAAGGGATCTCACCGTGGAAGATGCCGCCGTGTTCCGCCTGACTTCGTATTTGCGCGCCCGAATGAGCGTGAACGGTCCGCACGACTCTCGTGGAAAGTTTGTTTGCAAGCCAGGTTTGAACAATCTTCGACGACTTGTGACTTTCGGAAAGACCCTGCCCCCACATCACCGAGTCGCCCACCACAACCATACGAAGCGGAGTGCCGGCACCGGAACCTGCGGAGTCTTCCACCAGCGGCGGGACGGCGAGGGCGGTTGCCGGCGTAATACATGCGGCCATCCATAGCGCCCACGATGCGATCTTTGATCGGAATAAGCCCACGTGGATAAGACGGAAACCGTTGATGATCGCAATAGGTGAACCGGTACTTAGGTATCAGGTAGGGTTTCATTTACTGGTCGTGAGGCAGGTTGGAGCACATCGCCATCCCAGGGTACGGAGATTGCGCGGGCGGCCACGCCAGTATCTTTGTTGCCTTAGCGACTTCCTCTTATGTACTTCGCATTGAGATACGTGGAACACGCATCGTATTCACCATGAGCTTGATGCACGTGAGAGTCGTTTCCTCGCTCGGCGTTGCGGCCCTTCTCCTCTCAACGGCGTGCTCGAAAAAAAACCAGCCCTCGCCGCCGGCGGATGGGATGTACGTTGTCGAAATCGCCTGCGATGCAGCGGATTCATGGGTCACCGTCGCTCCGTTGTCCGCGTTTGATCAAGACAAGCTGTGAGACAAACAGAGTGAGTCCAATCGGTCGCGCACTCGGTATGCGTGCCTCGGTGAACGATGCTGCTGCGCCGTGGTTCATTCGGCGTCGACCTGGCAGGTTAACCCCATCGACCCTCTTTGCGTTTGGTGGTAGCCCCGTCAGCATGACTCTTCCCGCCAATCTCTCGTTTCTCGCGTCGCTTGCAGTGCCCGTCCTGGCGGTGCTCTTTGGCTTCATCATTCTCTACAACTGCGTGGCGATCGCAAAGGGCAACGAGATCATCACGCTCGAGCGTCGTTGGTTTGGCTCGCAGATGCCGGACGGCAGAACGGTCGCCCTCAAGAACGAAGTCGGTGTTCAAGCGCGCACATTGGGCCCTGGCTTTCACTTGCTCATTCCGTTCATCTACAAGACCCAAAAGCATCGATTCGTGGTGATTGGAACGGACCAGATTGGTCTTGTGAAGGCGTGCACGGGAGCGTCGATTCCCTCGGGTGAGTTCTTCGCCAGGCCCGTCGAGTGTTCGCTGTTCCAAGACGGCGAGGCGTTCCTCAGAAACGGAGGCGAGAAAGGTCCGCAGGTACTCATTCTGCCTCCCGGAGAGCATCGGATTAACCCGCACTTGTTTACGGTCGAAGTAACGAACGCCATCATCATCCACGAGTCACAGGTGGGAATCGTCGAGGCGGTCGGCGGGAAACCTTGCGCGCCCGGGAGAATTTTC
>JAHFDX010000149.1:0-5708 GCA_023248785.1 Myxococcales bacterium | reverse complement strand
TCCCGGGTGGCACCGTTGGGCTCGTCACGGCGATGGATGGCGCGCGGATCCCCGACGGGCGGCTTTTGGCGAACAAGGTCGACGGTCATTCCAACTTCGAGAAGGGCGACAGGTTCATCTCGACCGGCGGCGAAAAAGGTCGCCAGCTCGACGTGCTCATGCCGGGGACCTACCGCATCAACACCGCGTTGTTCGAGGTGAGCCAGCCCGTACCATGGACCAACATCGGCCCGGACGAGGTCGGGGTCGTGATTATTCAAGAGGGCAAGGCCATCTTGGATCCGTCGAAAATCGCGGCCGACGAAGTCGATCTCTCCGTGCACAACAATTTTCAAAATCCCGCAGCGTTCCTCGCGGCAGGTGGGCAGAAGGGTCTCCAAATTCCGGTTTTGCGATCGGGCAATTACGCCATTAATCCCTGGTTCGCGCAGATCCTGAAGCAACCGATGACCGAAGTGAAGATCGGTGAATGCGGCGTGGTGACAAGCTTTGTGGGTGAAGAAGGGGAAGACGTCACCGACGCCAAGGTGAACGCCAAGATTGTGAAAAATGGCAAGAAGGGAATTTGGACCGAGCCGCTCGGCCCAGGCAAACACGCGCTCAACACAAAAGTGTGCAAGGTAGACATCGTGCCGACCACGCAGATTCTGCTCAACTGGGCGGACAACGAATCGAGCGCGCACAAGTTCGACGCGAACCTCAAAACCATCACGCTGCGAACGTCGGATGCGTTCAACGTGGATATGGACGTGAGCGTGATTATCCACATCGCCATGGCGGATGCTCCGAAAGTGGTCGCAAACCTCGGATCGGTGACGAACATGATCTCTCAGGTTCTCGAACCGGCGATCTCATCGCACTTTCGAAATGCCGCGCAATCCGTGCAGGCGCTTGATCTCTATACCAAGCGCGCCGAGCTCCAAGAGAAGGCCAAGGTGCACCTTCAAGATGTGCTCAAGGGTCACCACATCGAATCGAAAGACACAATGATCGCCGACGTCGTGTTGCCGCCAGAACTTACAAAGACCGTCACCGATCGCCAGATCGCCGAGCAGGAGAGAAAGACGTACGCAACGCAAAAGCAGGCGCAAGACGAGCGTAAGGTCCTCGAGAACGCCACGGCCCAGGCCGATATGCAGAAGAAGGTCGTTGAGTCCGAGCGGGGCGTGGAGATCTCGAAGAACCTTGCGGACGCAGCGATCAAAGCCGCGGAGGGCGAGGCGAAGGCGACCGAGCTCAAAGCGGACGGCACCGCGAAGGCGACCAAGCTCAATGCGGATGCCGACGCGGAGAAAGAGCGCAAGACAGGAATCGCAAGGGCCGACGTGATCCTTGCCCAGGGTGAAGCGACCGCGAAATCCTACAAGTTGTCCGTCGACGCCATGGGCATGGTCTTTGGCCAGCTGAAGATCGTCGAGCAGATCGCAGCCAACCACATCAAGCTCATCCCGGACGTGCTCATCTCGGGTGGCGGAGGTGGTGGGCAGAACGGCGGCTCGAACTTAGAGGGTCTTCTTGGCATCGCGCTCATCGAAAAGCTCACCGGCAAGGACATGAAGACACTCGTTGCAAAGGAAAAGCAGGAGCCCCAATAAGGTGTAGTCTTTGTCGAACCCGTAGAGGTCTGACGACCCGATTTTGCGATTCGGTGTCCACCATCGACTTCGGTCGACACGGCCGCCAAAAATTCGATGAGAACGCGCGTACACAACGACCTGTGAACGCACGGCGACATGAACGAACGCAACCCAACGAATACGGGGCTTCTTGGAGAGGCACGACTTCTGCCTTATCGAGAGGCTGATGCGAACGTATTCGGTCCTTGCGGCTCTCTTTGCGGAACTTGCAATGCTTCCTTTGCTCACCGGCTGTACAAAATGCCAGGACGAGCCCGCAACCAAGTCCGTGCTCATTCCGGCTGCAACTTGTTCGGGCGACTGTGGTGAATGGGCGACAAAGCCCTGCATGGAAACCTGCAAGGCGGCACTCGCGGATACTCCTGATTTTGTCATCACCAGCTGTGACGGCCCCCAGGGCGTCGACGCTGGGACAAACGAACAGCGCGCGGACGACTTGAAGGTGTACTGCCATGGTACCGATTACGTCTGTAAGTACGAAGGTCCCAGCTTTGGCGGTCGCCTTCCCCATGGCTACTCAGCGTACGCAGCCGCTGTTCACGGTGGCGGAGCTGCCGCCGCGTATTTTGAGCGAGCGGCCCACCTCGAGCACGCGAGTGTGACGGCGTTCGAGTGGATTGCATCGCGTCTCGACGAAGCCAATGCACCGCCTGATCTCATCGCGCGGTGCCTACTCGCCGCGAACGACGAGCGCCGGCACACTGAGGCGATGCTCGACCTCGCGCGAGCCTACGGGGCAACGCCTGACCCACTCCCTGACGTGCCATGGCCAGAAGAAATTTCTCTTCAGCATTTGCTCCTCGACAACGCAGTGTCGGGATGCGTTCACGAAACATGGAGCGCGCTTCAAGCCGAAGTCCTTGCTCGCCATGCAAAGGATGCGCGAGTCCGCGATGTTTTCAAGGACATTGCCCGCGAGGAAGCGATGCACGCCGCGCTCTCATGGGACATCGCCCGCGCGCTCGAGCCGCAACTCTCGGATGGCGATCGGCAGGCGCTGAACATTGCCCGCGCATCCGCCTTCGACGATCTCGCCTTTCCGTGTCCGAGGGAGATCATGAACCTTCGAACGAGCGACGTCTTCATTCTCACACGAGCGTTTCGCGAGGGGCTCGAGGAGCGCGTGTCATGCTGAAGGTACTATTTGTTGCAGCGATCGCGTGCGTGTCCACGGTGGGTTTTTTCGGCTGCGGCGCTACGTGGAGTTGCAAGGACGAAGTTAAGGTGCCGGTCTTCGAGTATTCGTTCTGGTGGCTCGCCGTCGAGGATAATGCGTGTCAGGCATGCGATCGTTTATACTACAACAATCGGGACGCAGGACGCACCACGGTCTGCGCAATCCACGAGCTGGAGGATGGCGGAATCGACCAGGGCGACGCGGAAGCGGGCAGTGACGCGTCCTCAACGGGGAGCTTCTATTCGCGCAGAGTCATGCTCTATTGCGAGTCTCCTCATTCGCATGCGTGCGGCTTCCGGTGAGGCGGTAGCGAATCCGACGGCTTGCCCTGAATGCGTACCCCATGTCTTCGATGGGAGCTTGACATTTCCAAGTCGTGAGCAATAACCGCGCTCAATCTGAGCCGATGTCCGGCGACGAGTGGAGGGGCGACACGTGAAATACCTAAGCATCATTTTATGCAGCGCCGTGAGCATTGCAGGTTGTTCGAGCGACGCGGTGGACACGAGCGACATCAGCGATCCGACACTGAATGCCGATCCCGGCACAGAAGATACGGGCGAGGCGATGTCCGTGAGTAGCAAGATCCACTACACGCCGATTGCTCCGAGCGTCACGTGGAAACCGGGTTGCGGGATGCGTCCACCGGACGGTCACGTATGTGAGACCGGGCTTTTTCTCACGTTCACGCGCGCGTACGCCGACCTCAAGGTGACAAAATCCGTGCAAGTCGACAACGCCAAGAAAACCATCACGGTCAAGCTCGACACCTGGTCGACCAGCCGCATTCATCCGATGATCATGGTCAGCCCTCAAACAGAACCGCTCGAGGTTCAGGGTGCCCAGCACTCAACGCCCTACGCTGTTCGCATTGTGAACTGGAAGGGAGGCAAGCTCTGGTCAGGGACGATCAACATGATGTTTGCTCCATGATCTGACGCCGCCTCTGAAGTGAGGGGCAGCTATTGTTAGCTCGACATGCCGTGCGAGGGTTTCGATGGATCACGACCCCAGATCACGGGTTCGATCTCTGCGGGGAGGATACCAAACTCTCTTCTCACATCGTCGATCGGTAGCTCCCAACGATCTTCCCATCGCACGTTGGGAAGAAACGTTGCCCTTCGTCCTCGGCGATATCCATCGAGGGTCATCTTCAGCAATTTCGGATCGCGCCATGCAAACTTGAGCGTTCCGAAAAGCGAGACGAGCAAGGCCGGTGGCATGTCGGTTTGCGCGTACGTGAATGCTTGTAGCGAAAGTTCGCCTGGTACATCGGTCGAGTAGCCCGTAAGGACGTGCCAAAGATCGTGCGTCTGGCGCATGCGTTGGCTGATGTAGGTTGGAACCTCTGGCAAGCCCGGTGGCGGTTCAAAGAAGTCCGGATCGATCTTCTCGCGATCGACAAAATCAATGTACTCGCGGCCAAGTGTGCCCTTCGGTAGTGAACGTAGCCAACCAAAGTCGATCGCCTTGCTATTGATGGACAGCTGATCGCGCAGAAGCGATGCGCCTTCATCGCTAAGGAGGAAGCGCGTTAGCAATTCTGGAAATTTCGATCGCGACAGTGCAAGCCCTAGGATGAGGACCTGCTCGGTTTCGTTTGGATCGCGAAGGACCGTGTAGAGCGCTCTGGCTCCGATTGCGAGACGTCTGAGCGTCGAACCGTTGAGCGTGGCTTCGGTGGCGGCAAGTTGCGTAGGTTTTTGCATGGGGGAGCTCCTCACTTTATTGGCAATACTGACAATAACGACGACGCCACTGTTGTCAAGGTTGACAATAGTGAATACTCTCGAAAGGTATGGCAAAACGGAAGGGCGCGACCGACCGCGACAAGAAGGTTCGTCAGCGGCGTTCCCCCGAAGCGGCGCGACGCTTGATTCTCGAATCGGCGAGCGCACTTCTCATCGCACACGGCCCGGATGCGATTGGTCTCAAAGATGTGGCCGCTCGTGCGGGAGTTAGTCACGCCCTTGTTTCACATTACTTTGGAACAAAGGAGAGCCTCTTTGAAGAGGCCATCGAGCTCCACTCGCGCGCTCTTCAGGACGCTGTGATTGTGGCAATGGCGAAGGACAACGCATTTGAGGTGGAGAACCTCATCGCTCTTCTCTTTGAGTCCATTGCAACGCCAAACGCCGGACGACTGGCAGCGTGGATGCTCTTGAGTGGCCGAAGCGAGAGCGCAGATTTTTTTCCATTACGCCATAAAGGCGGCAAGCGTGTCGTCGATGTGCTTTCGGCGCGGTTCGCATCGGTAGGACGAACGATCCCACGCGAACGCATCGAGTTTGCGATGCTTCTCGTTCTTACGGCCGCACACGGATACGCGATGGGTCGCAAGGCATTTCTTGGGAGCCTGGAACTCTCGCCTACAAAGGAGCGTGATGAATGGTTTCGCCATGAGTTGTCGGAAGTCGTGAAGAACCTCGCACGCCCAGATTAGGTTGAGCGGGCGACCACTGGATTGCTGCGGCTTCGGGCCTAGCGACAGGTCACCTGTCCAGACGCGCTCGGGCAGAACTTCTCGCGATCGGATTTCGCACTTGTGCACTCACGCGCGCGACACGCAATGTCCCAAGGACTCACGGTGGTGCCCTCGATCCCGGCGGCGCACGCAGCGGGGCAGTCCGGCAACATGGGGTAGTCGGGGCACGCCGAGGCCATGCACGCGCAATACTCGGTGCAGTTGGCGCCCGTGGCGGCGCCGTCCTTGTCGGAGCCATCGTCGTTGGAGGCATCAGTCGCCGTGCTTGCATCGGCGCTAGCGTCCACGCCGCCATCACCACCGACGCTCACCACTGTGCAATTGGCCCCTAAGCTTGCCATCCCAAACAAACCGATCGCGAATGTTGCCATCGTCCACAGGTTGGTTTTCATCGTGCTACAGCGTGTCA
>JAHFDX010000787.1 GCA_023248785.1 Myxococcales bacterium | reverse complement strand
CGCGTACATTCCCCAGTTCACGTTCAACACGCCGTACGGGGCGTCTGCGTCGAGTCAATGCGGTCGCGTGGTATTCGCGGATTTTCACGTCTCCGCGGCGGCGCTGATCGACACAAACCCAGTTTGCCTTTCGAACGCAGACTGTGGTTTCACGGCTACGTGCGTCGGTGCGTCGAGCACGACGGGCATTTGCGACGAGCCATGCGCCTCGAGCTCCGAGTGTTTCGACTCGTCGTATACCTGCAATGGCGCCGTGGCATCCAACTGTGTGATGAAAACGTGCTCGAGTAGCAAAGATTGTGGAAGGGGCAAGTGTGTCTCGGGGACGTGCAAGTGCACCAAAAATTATCATTGCGGGAGCAATGTTTGCAACATCCCGTCGGGCGAATCCGAAGGCACGTGTACTGCCATCGCGTGCACAAGCTCGTCGACCTGCGGCAAGACCGAGACGTGCGGCGGGTCCGCAGGAAAATGCGAGAAGTCTTGCACGAGCAGCTCGCAGTGTACGGGTGGCGAGACCTGCACGGGCCCGTCGGGTGCGATGAAATGTTCGGGGTGCACTACGTCGTCTCAGTGCAACACATCCAAGAGTCCTGGTAAGTGCACCGGGGCATCGAGCACGTATGGCACGTGCAAGTTCGTTGCGAACACGTCGACGTCGAACGACGACAAGACGATTTTTCCTTCGGGGTGCCATCAAGGGCAGCTCACGCCGCAAGAGAAGGCGCTTGAATTTATGCTCTTTGATCTCACCGCGTGCGTGACGCCCGATACGGCGCCGCCACCCGGCCCAACGCTCTCGTATGCCGCTGCGTCGTTCACGCAAGACTACACGGCAACCTGCGCAGAAGGCTTTCGACCCAAATGGCGCGAAGTCGATTGGCAAGCGTCGATCCCGTCCACCGCATCCGTTAAATTCGAAGGCCAGTCAGGAGCGTCCGCTTCCACACTTTTGCCGGCTACGCCGCTCACGATA
The DNA here is from genome assembly GCA_023248785.1 of Myxococcales bacterium. Classification (GTDB taxonomy): domain Bacteria; phylum Myxococcota_A; class Polyangia; order Polyangiales; family Polyangiaceae; genus JAHFDX01. The sequence continues at coordinate 1,167 of JAHFDX010000787.1, read as the reverse complement.
GCCACCGCGACTACGTCCACTGCGCCATCCGCGTTTGACGTTGCGTACATCGATACGGGGAAGAACGGCACCGGGGCGTTCAACACGGCGGTACCCTCGGTGCTGTCGGATGCCGTTTTCCGGTTGAAGATTACCTTGAACCCAACAACTCCGACCCCGAACGCCGCACCCACCCTGATGACGTGGAAGGTTCTCTACGATTGCACTGCCGCGGAATGACGAGTGAGATCGAGATGTCGAAGCTCTTGCTTTTGTTGCGCGTTGGTTCGACTACGTTTCTGATCGGTGCCTGTGGAACGGCGCCACCCTCGAGCTCGATACCGCCCGTCGCGGATGCGGGAAGTAAGGAGGTATCACCGTATGGCTCCACACTTTCAGAAGATGCGGGACTCAAGGGAATTTGCGCATCCCTTTCGCCGCAGGGCACGGGCTACCGCCTCACCACGTTAGATGCACCAAGCCTGGGGCGATTCGACGGGGTGACGCCCACACTTCGAGCCGTCGCATGGACCGACACGACCGGGCGCGTGTTTACTGCAAATCGAAGCGATGCGAGTTCGGGCTTCGATGCAGAGCAAGTGAGTTCCGCGCCCATCGCGGAACCGAACGCGCGCGTCGGGATTTCCTACAAAGGAACAAGCATCCTCATCGCATCCGGAGCGACCCTCGTTGCGTACGCGCGCGCGTTTACGGGCTCGCCTTGGACGGGGCCAACCGAAGCGACGCTTGAAACCGTCAACGCCTGGTTGCGTGAAGCGGCAGGTGCGGTGAGTGATCCCGTATTCGGATCGAGCGGACAGACACTCTTTTTTCTTCGAAGTACGTCAACCGGTTCGTACGATCTATGCGAAGCGGCATGGGACGATGGTGCAGGAGCGTGGGCTCGCCCCGTCGTTCGAAGCTCGATGATCAGTGCGGATGCGTTGCATCGCAAACGCCCCACAGGAGTTTCGTGGGACGACCTAACGCTCTTCTTTTGGGACGATGGCCGGGGCATCGAACGCGCCGCGGTGCGTTCGAGCGAAACGCATGAGTTCAGTGGTTTCCGCGACGTGGGGAACTACCCCGAAGCCGCGCCGAATCAAGGGTGTACGTTGCTTTTCTACCAAGGCTCAGATGAAAAGGGGTTCGGCGTCTTCAACACGGCCGGGAAATTGTGAGAAGACG
>JAHFDX010000786.1 GCA_023248785.1 Myxococcales bacterium | reverse complement strand
TCCATAGGCGCAGCCCCTTTTGCTCTGCGAATTGCCGAATCAGCGAGCCAACCCCGTGCGTGTTGAGGTTGTCGAGCACTAACGACGGAGCGAGCGAGCGACCCGTCGCTCGACTTCCGTGGGGAACAGGGGCTCCCGAATTCGCTTATCTACAGTCGACATTCGTACCTCTTGAATTGACTGTAGAAGGACGATCAATCGTCGAATATAACGAAATACTGATGTAATATGTCGCTTAAAACGACATGGAATGGCTGAACTTTCACCACCTGTTCTACTTCTGGCGAATCGCTCGTGAAGGTGGGCTCTCCCGTGCGGCGGAACAGCTGCGGCTCACGCATTCGACGCTGAGCGCGCAGCTTCGGTCGCTTGAGGACTCCTTCGGGGACGCACTCTTTGAGCGCCGCGGCCGGAGGTTGGTCCTGACCCCGTTGGGTGAAGAAGCCGCATCCTACGCCGACGACATCTTTCGTCTTGGAACTGAGCTCGCGGACATAGCCCGAGGGCGATCAACGGAACGCAAGCAGGCGCTTCGGGTGGGAATCGTCAGCTCGATGCCCAAGGCGGTCGCGTACAAGTTCCTCAAGCCTAGCATCGCCACGCCCGGATACGGTTCGCTGGTCGCGAGGCAAGATCGCCTCGACCGTTTGCTGGAAGAGCTCGCCTCGGGTCGACTGCATCTCGTGTTGTCCGACAGCCTCCCGCCGGGGTCGGGTTCGCAGCGTGTCTACGCGCACCTGCTCGGCGAGTCCGGTCTCCTTCTCTACGGAACGGATCGGCTCGCGAAGAAGTACCGAGAGAAGTTTCCGGGTTCGCTGTCCGGAGCTCCACTGCTCATGCCTACTTCGCAGTCGTCGATGCGAAAGCTCCTCGATCGTTGGCTGGCGGAGCGCGAACTTCGGGTACGGATCGTCGGGGAATTCGACGACGCGGGACTCATGCGCATCGCCGGTGCGAACGGCCTTGGCCTTCTTCCCGTGCGCGCAGCCCTTCGTGCGGAAGTGGAGGATGCATTCGCCGTCGACTTCGTCGGACCTCTCGATGGCCTTGTCGAGAGCTACTATGCCGTGTCCCTTGAGCGAAAGGTTCGACATCCTGCCGTGGGCGCGCTTATTGACCAAACACGCTTAGGTTTCGCAGAATCAAAAAAGAAGCGTGCCGTGAAGCCTCAGGCCCCGCGTGCGAGAAGCTGAGATTCATCGAGCGTCCCCGCGTGTGGTCCGGTGAACGCGAGGTGTGCGTTCTGCGCAACCGACGCGGGAGGATTGCCCGAAGTCACAATAAGTATGAGCGGCCAACACACAGCTATCACCATGTGGATCAAGAGTAACGACCGGTGCTGCTAGACGACAGGCGCATTTCAACCAACCATTTATTGCCGTTCTTTGCGAACAGACCTCCGGTACGCTGCGGCGATGGCTTTCGTTCCGCACCGGCTGCGCCGTACGCTCGCTGCAACGTTCGTCGTGACCGTTCCGGCGTGCCCAGCATGCAAAAACCAACCGGGGCCGGAAAATGCCCCCATCGATGTGACAAATTCGGATGCAAGCTCGTCGCGCCCTTCGCCTTTGGCATCGCCAGTAGCCTCCGCAGCGGACCCCGCCAAAGAAATGATCGCGGCTCGCGTCGTAAGAAACGGAACCGGATGCGCGTACGAGACTGCTTACCACTGCCCACACAACGGAAAATGCAATCCGCCCAGGCCGCTTGCTATTGACTGTCCACCCGACTCAATGACGCGGCCGCCGGGCAAGGAGGACTGGGTGCACGTACCGCCTCGACTCATCGTTTCCGACGACGCTCCTGCGTGCACGTATTACCCGGCGTTTTTCTGCCCACCTGACGGCTCACGCGAACCGTGCGTCGACACGGAAGCCGTGCAGATCCAGTGCGTGCATAACCCGAAAAATGTGCGACTCAGCGCGTTCACGTACACCAATGCACTCGGTCAATGCCGATCCGTCGCCGAACAGAATTGTCCGCCCCAACAGTGCCGTCCCTCCGAAGGTAGTCCATGCATCGTGAAGACGAAGCTCTGCTACCGCGAACGCGGAACCAACTGTGGGCCTTACGCCCCCGGGCGTACGTGCAACCCACCGCCGCCCGAAGAGGTGGATTGTCCGCCGGGGGTAAAACCGGGATC
>JAHFDX010000148.1 GCA_023248785.1 Myxococcales bacterium | reverse complement strand
ATCTGTGCTTCCGCTTGCGTTGGCGACGAAGAGGTCGCGGCGACCCGCCTCTGCGTCGAGTATGCCGGCCACCGTTATCGCAACGCCACATCCGAGCAGGGCGGCTAACCGCAGATCCGAAGGAACCCTGCGCGGCGGCGCGCCTTGCTGATCGAGAGCACATGGTAAATTCGGCGCAGGCGCGCCGCGGAATCCTTGGTACTCAGGGAAGTGAACGTTGATAGCATGGGCAAGACGCGGGGCGCGAGGTAGCAGACCGAAGGACCACACGAACACCGCCCATCCTGAAACCGCGGGGCCAATAGGCAGGAACCATAGCGACGCATCCGCAAGTCCAAGGAGCACAGATCCAACCAAAGAGATCGTCAGTAAGGCGATCAGCGCACGCATTTCGAAGTACGCGCTTTCGCTCAACCAACTGTGAAAAGGCGGTCACGCGATTCACTGCCCAGCTCGTGCACTCCCCGTCGCAGCCGAAACACCCCGTGGCGCGCCCCCCAACGTTCCCGAGTTCATTTCGCAGCGCGCAACCGTCGCCAATTCTCCTTAACTTCTTCGGAAGCCATGGCGAACGTCATTCGACGCGCTTCTTCAAGCCACCGGAGCCGCGCTCCGATATCGAGTGCGCGGTACGCGGCGATCTGTTCATCACTCACCGTGTAGGTGAATCCGTTCATGGGCCGCCTCGCAGTCGCTGCAAGTGGAGCACGTCCGCCTCGTCCTGCGCGCGACCGGTGTTCGTTTTCATTTGGACGAGGTCATCAAGCGAGGCGATGCGCACAGTGAGACTGTTCCACTTCCGCGCTTCCGCTCGCTCGACGATAGCTTCCGCATCAAAGGCGGTCGCAACGAGTACGTCCACTTCGCGGAGTGGATCGCTCGAATCAGTGAACGTCAGCGCGAGCATGTTGCGCTCTTCGCGTGCGACGCGCTGCACTTCCAGATCGCCGAAGCTCTCGAGAGCAAGTGGCTCCCGAGCCTTCAACCCCAGTTCGCCAAGCGCACTGCCGAGCGACGTCAAGTTCTCAGATGTTCGAGTGCACACGATGTCAACATCGTAGGTCATTCGAGGAATCCCGTGCAGGTTGACCGCGAGACCGCCAACCACCGCGTAAGCCACGCGGTGATCTGCAAGCGCGGCGAACAGCTCCTCGTAGAACATGCGTAAAATTGTAGCACGCAGGTGGTAACGCGTTAGAGGGGGGAAGTGCTCGACGAGTGAGCGTCGTGCTGCCACGCTTGCCATACACAATGGGACCTTCGTTCGCTGCCTGCGACCAGCAAACGCCTTCTTCGGGTGGTCGGAAATCCATGTAGTGCTGCTGCACCCCTCGGGTGGCATGGCCGCTACTCGAGCGGGTCACGATGTGTGCCCCCCTCAACACGCCGTCAGTTTACCCTGATCGATGCGCCTCGATGAGCCCCCACACCTTCGAGAACGGTCACGACGGCCGCGTGCCCGCCACGGAGTGCGTCGTCAAGCGGACTGTTGCCCCAGCGGTCAAGAGGGCTGACACTGGTCCCTCGAGCGATGAGCGCTTGGACGAGGTTCGCGTGACCCTCCGATGCTGCAAGATGCAGCGCAGTGCGACCGTCGTAATCCGCGAGGTTCAAGTCGGCGCCACGCGCCAGAAGCGCCTGAATGCCGCGGAGATCTCCCTGGCTGGCGGCCCAGCAAAGGTTCGTGACTGCATCGACGCGCATTTCTTCGCGGCGGCGTCGAGGGTCCTTCTTGTTCCCGAACGACCCGACGAGGTCGTCGTAGTTGTGGAAGTTGAAGCGCTCGATGAGGTGTTTGCAGAACTCGATCCCTCGCACACTGTTGCCGAGTGCATCGAGGCGAGGGGACCACGTGCAAATACCCATCACATTGGGGACGACGACCATCAGTGCCCCCGAGACGCCGCTCTTGGCGGGAAGACCAATCGTGAACGCGAACTCTCCTGAGAAATCGTACATCCCGCACGAGTACATGAGTGAGAGGCACGAACGAACCGTGCTGGGTGACAGGACACGCTGACCTGTCGTAGGGCACACGCCACCGTTCGCCAACGTCCCCGCGATGATCGCCATCTTCTCGCAACTCGACTCGATGGAACAGCATTGGAAGTAGAACTCAAGTGTCTCCACGAGGTTTGTTCCTTCGGGGAAGACCCGCTTCTCCTTCATGAAGTAACCGAGCGCGAAGTTACGGTCAGCCGTTTGTCTTTCGGAGAGGTAGACGGCGTTGCTGAAGCCGGCCTTTTGATTGCCCGACAGCTTCGCCCACTCGGCCATGACGTGATCGAAACGATCGGCGACCGGCACGTCTCCTCGGATCATCGAGCACGTCGCGATCGCGCCTGCGTTGATCATCGGGTTGTGTGGCTTGTGATCCTTGTTGAGCGTGAGCTCGTTGAAACCACGACCGCTGGGCTCGCGGCCCACCGTCCGGTGAAACACCTCTTCGCCATGCTCTTCAAGCGCAATGCAGTAGTTGATTGGTTTCGTGCACGACTGCACGCTAAAATCCAGGCGGGTGTCTCCGATCGAATGACGCTGACCGTCGACGGTGCATATCGATACCCCGAAGTATTTGGCCGGAACTCGGGCGAGCTGAGGGATGTAATCGGCGACCTCGCCGGACTCATTCTGCTTCGTTCGGTCGTAGATGTCCCGGATGTCATCACATAGGGCCGGAAAATCTGGGACGATCAGATCACCGCGGATGGCACGCTCGATAAGAGACACGTTCGGCCGGATGATGTCGAGCAGCTGTTCCGAGTCGAGGACGGCGTCATCTGGATAGGCCGCCAGACGTTCCATCGACTCGGCGAGTCGCACGTCGTCTGAGCGCAAGCCGTTCCGAGCGAGCGCGTCGGGGAGCACGCGGCGGGCGATTCTCCCCGTCCCATGGATATCGAGTGCTCGGAGGAGACGGCGATCGCGGGCTTCTTCCGATACGAGCTCGAGCTCCGGGGTTCGTGGCGCGGACGGGCCGGGCGGCTCGAAGCGCGCCGCTGTTCTCTTGCTCCACTCCTCTTTCTGCTTGCTAGTCATGCGCACTCTCCTCGTGTCTTCATACCCCGCAAAGGAGCATCTCGCGGTACTTCGGAAGGGGCCAGACATCGTCTGCAACGAGCTGTTCGAGAGCGTCGGCCTCCGCGCGTACCTTCGCCATGGCAGGGCGCAACCTGTCGCTGACAGCGCGCGCATCGTGGCCCACTTCGTCGCGCGTCCTGCCGAGTTTGGCGACGGCCTCACCCAGCGCCTCGTAGCGCCGAACGAGAACTTCCATTTCTTCCGAGAACCTCTTCGAGGTCACGCCTGCCTGGCTCGCCGCCGCCGCCGCCGCACCCAACCGCGCAATCTGGCTTTGGACGGCTGGCGCGACATAACCGGTCGCGAGTTCCGCGAGACAACTCGCTTCGAGGTGGAGCTCTTTGACGTACTTCTCCGCGAACACCTCACGGCGCGCGTTGATCTCGTCTCCACTCAAGATGCCGAGTTCGACGATGAAATCGACCATGTCGCGCTTTCCCAGGACATCGAGCGCAGCGGGCGTCGTTGTGTGATTCGAGAGGTTGCGCCGCCCAGCTTCCTTGAGCCACTCTTCGGAGTAATTGTTGCCCTCGAAGCATACGCGCAAGGTCTGCTGGAAGACCTCGCGGATGACGTCTAGGGTGGCCCGCGCGCGCTCTCCAGGTTTTTTTTCAATTCGGAGCCGCAGCGCGCGGCAACTATCCGCAACCGCGGCGTTGAGTATCGTCATTGGCCAGGCGCAGTTCGCGCTCGAGCCGACCGCCCGGAACTCGAACTTGTTGCCCGTAAATGCGAACGGCGTCGAGCGGTTGCGATCCGTGAGCTCGCGACGAGCCGAGAGTTTTGCGGTGACAGTTAGATCCGCGAGTTCCTCAACGGTGTGGATTTTTCCGTCGGCGACAGCGCGAACAAGTGCATCGAGCGCCGAGCCGAGATAGACGGACATGACTGCCGGAGGAGCTTCGTTCGCGCCAAGACGATGCTCGTTACCGGAAGATGCGATCGTCGATCGGATCACGTCGTTGTGGACGTCCATCGCGTGAAGTACGGCGGCAAGCGTAGCGAGGAAGCGAAGGTTTTGCTGCGGGTTCTCGCCGGGGTCGAGCAGGTTCTCGCCTTCGATCGTCGCGAGGCTCCAGTTGTTGTGTTTGCCGCTCCCGTTAATGCCGGCAAACGGTTTCTCATGGAGGAGACATGATAGACCATGCCGCTCGGCGACGCGCCGAAGCACATCCATCGTCAGTGCGTTGTGATCGCAGGCAACGTTAACCTCTTCAAATACCGGAGCGGTCTCGAACTGGGCAGGCGCGACTTCGCAGTGGCGCGTCTTCACAGGCACGCCGAGGCGGAAGAGCTCGTGCTCGACGTCGGAGATGAAGCTCTGGATGCGCGGAGGGATCGGTCCGAAGTAGTGATCCTCGAGCTGTTGACCCTTGTGCGACGACGCGCCAAGGAGCGTCCGGCCGGTAGCGATGACGTCGGGGCGAAGTGCCACAAACGCCTTGTCGATGACGAAATATTCTTGCTCGGTCCCGAGGGTCGCAATCACGCCCGTACAAGAGGGTGTTCCCGTCACTGTATTAACGAAGGCCGAAACTTCGCGCGACACGGCGTCGAGCGCGCGGAGGAGGGGCGTCTTGAAGTCGAGTGCGTGCCCCCGCCAGCTGACGTAGGCCGACGGGATGCAGAGCGTCCTCGTGCCGCCTTCGGCGCGGATGAAGATTGGGCTCATCGGATCCCAAACGGTGTAGCCGCGGGCTTCGTGCGTGGAGCGTAGACCTCCGCTTGGAAACGAGCTCGCGTCCGGTTCGTTCTGCAGGAGCAGGCTGCCTGGGAGTTGCTCGATCGGCACGTGGGAGGCCTGAATCCCGCGAGCGAGAAAGGCGTCGTGTTTCTCCGCGGGCACGCCCGTAAGAGGGTGGAACCAGTGCGCGTAGTGGGTGGCTCCATTCTTTAGCGCCCAGCGCATGACGCAGTCTGCGATCCGATTCGAGACGTCCTTCGTGAGCTTTCGCTTGCCATGCGCATAGGCCGCCAGTGCAGCGGATGCGTCGCCGTCGAGAGAAGCCGCGATGGCCTGCCAAGGAAGACTCAACGAACCAAAAGACGCACTCGGCGGCGCGTTGATTGTTCCCGCATCGTCCTTCGTCGCATGAGCGGAAAAAGCGGAAAGGAGAGCTGCGGTTCGACTGTTCATTCTGGTGTGCATGTTCATGATCTCTCTGGCTGGCAGATGTCTTTTGGCCGTGGTTTGTGTTCACGCCGCCTTAATGATGGAAAGTGCGTCGGGCACGGGGTCGTTCGACGCGTCTTGTCTGGCCCCATAAATACTCTCGTCGTGCTGACTGCGGTCGAGACCGCATAGCTCGTCCGCCGCAGAGACCCGCATCGGGATTGCGGCGTCGACGACGCGATAAAGCGCGGCCGAGACAAGATAAACGAGCGGCACGACAATGAGCATGGCGCCGAGGTGGACGCCCAGCAGATGGGTGTCGCCGCGGAGAGCTCCTCCCTGCGTTGCGAACACGGCGGTGAGCATCATGCCCACCAAACCGCCGACACCGTGGCAAGGGAAGACGTCGAGGGTGTCGTCGACGTTTGTCATCGACTTTAGGTGTACTGCAACGTTACTCACCACGGCACCCAGCGCGCCAATCGCAATGCTGGCCCCGATGCCGACGTAGCCCGCAGCCGGAGTGATCGCTACGAGGCCGACGACGGCGCCGATGCACGCGCCTAGCGCAGACGGCTTCTTTCCTCGCATCACGTCACAGAGCAGCCACGCGACTGTTGCCGAAGCCGAGGCCGTGTTCGTGACGAGGAAGGCCGAAATCGCGGTCGCGTCCGCAGCGAGCGCCGATCCCGCGTTGAATCCGAACCACCCGAACCAGAGCATGCCTGTTCCGAGCATGACGAGGGGGATATTCGCCGGTTCGTGATGGCGACCATGATCACGACGCCGACCCAAGAACCGTGCGCCCGCGAGCGCTGCAACTCCCGCGGACACGTGGACCACGGTCCCACCTGCGAAGTCGAGGACTCCCCATTTTCGTAAAAGGCCGTCCGGATGCCACGTGCAGTGCGCGAGCGGCGCATAGATCAGGATGGAGAAGAGCACCATGAACAGCACATAGGCCGAGAACCGGACGCGCTCGGCAAAGGCACCCGTGATTAGCGCAGGCGTAATGACGGCGAACTTCAGCTGGAAGAGAACAAAGAGACTGAGCGGGATCGTCGGGGAAAGGGACGCGTGAACCTCGGACGACACTCCACGGAGGAGGAAAAACGTGCGCGGGTCTCCGATCACGCCGCCGATGCTGTCGCCGAAAGCGAGCGAGAAACCGAAGACGACCCACACGAGGCTGATCACAGCCAACGCGATGAAGCTCTGGAGCATGGTCGAGATGACGTTCTTTCCACGAACCATGCCTCCGTAGAAGAATGACAACCCAGGCGTCATCAGCATCACGAGACCGGTTGCTGTAAGCATCCAAGCCACGTTCGCCGCGTCTACCTTCCCTGCCTTCATCACATCGTTCGGAAGCCGCGCGGCCAGCAGGCCCACAAAGACTAGAAGAGTGAGGAGGCCCGCGGCGCGTTTACGCATAGAGCGCGGGACCCTTACACAAGGGACCGTGGAAGTCGAAACAAATACGAAATAAAGCGAAAGTGCTAGGGATCTTAGGAATGGGATCGGCCGAGTAGCCGCCACTCCATCCGATCCCAACGTTCGCGGGTCGCTGAAACGAGCGTCTGAAATTGCTTCGTTTCCCCGGACAGTTGCCCTTGGTGCCTCTGTCTGCCTCTTGCTGCCTCTTGCTGCCTCTTGATGCGCTCGTCTTGCGAAGGTGAACACGTCCCTACGTTTGGGTGACAAGCATTTGCGAAGATCCGCGAGTAGCTATCGCTGCAGACAACGCCGCACCGTTTCGTGCATGCGAGCAGACGTCGGGAGGATTCAATGAACATCCAAGCTCTTTTCGTAACCGTGATGACTGCGTGGACTGTTGGATGCGGCGCGGCGCCCGTCGATCGAAGCGAAGGCGTCGAAACAGAAGTCGGCACGGACGAGGCCGCCGCAAAGAAGAGGCCGAACAACTGCTCGGGTACACTCGGGTGCAGGTTTGCCGCGTGCTACGACGGGTGCCTCCCGGAAAGCAATGCCGACTACTGCTCGGCATATTGCGAATGCCGCGTCTACAAGGGCAAGACGGATATGCAATGCCAGATGGAGAATCCGTACATCGATATCAAGCTGTGATGCTCGTGTCGGCTGCCCGTCGCGAACGAAGCGCGAGCCTCAATCTTGCTGACCGGCCCCCATCGCCACGCATGTTACAATCAACACATGGGGTCGGGTGAGTTCGACGACGAGGAGTTCTTTCGCGCCATCTCAAAGACCGGCGCGCGCGTGCTCATCATTGGTCGTCGTGCGTTGATCCTCCTGGGTGCGCCCGTGATGACGGCCCACTACGATGTTTGGGTGCACATCGACGACATCGAGAAGCTCAACACTGCATTCGACGCACTCGCTCACGCACCGAGCCGAACTCCCGACGAAGCCCGCAAGACCGGGCGGTACGTCATCGAAAATGGGGAACGGATTGACGTCATCGTCGCCCGCAGTGCCTCCACTCCCGCGGGAGTCGCGTTGGCATTCGAAGCCGCATGGACGAGACGACAACCCGTGTCGATCTCCGGCGAGGTGACAGTGTTCCTCCCGTCCATTGAAGACTTGATCACCACGAAGCGGTGGGGATCACGCCCCAAGGATCTCGTCGACATTCAGTTTCTCGAAACGCTTCGTCGCAGGGCGCCGTGAGCAACGGGGACGATATTTATGCGCGGCCTATGACCCCCGATGCCTTTGATCAGGCAGTCCGGGACGCACTTCTAGACCTCGACGGTCCCGAGGGGGAGGAGCTGCACAACTATGTTGCGTGGTTTCTGCGGCGCTATCCGACGCCGCTGGATCGACTTGCGTACTGTCGGCGCAAGTACAGGGAGGCTATGGCTCTAAAGGGAAAGGCTCGAATGAGCCGA
>JAHFDX010000785.1 GCA_023248785.1 Myxococcales bacterium | reverse complement strand
AAACGCTGGTGAAGTTGCCGCGCTAAGGTCCGGATTATGGGGGCCTTTTGAACGAGCCCTTAGGGATTGACGACCCTTGGGTTGTCCTTTATGCCCAAGCGCTCAATTCCTGGAAGGAAAACCATGGCCGTCCATATCCGTCTCGCCCGTGCAGGGGCCAAAAAGCGCCCGTTTTACCGCGTTGTTGTGACAGATCAGCGTAGCCCCCGTGGAGGGCGGTTCCTTGAGAACATCGGCACATACGATCCGCGCAAGGATCCGGGCGCGTTTACGGTGGATTTGGAGCGCCTCAAGTATTGGCAGTCTGTCGGGGCGCAGCCCTCGGACACTGTGGGTCAACTCCTTCGTAAGCACCTCAAGACAACGGCTTCGGCCTAATCTAGTCCCACGCCATGCCTCTCAAAGAACTCATTACTAAGGTTGCACAAGAGCTCGTCGATGAGCCCGCGCAGGTTTCGGTTACTGAACTCGAAGGTGGCGATCACACGCTGCTTGAGCTTCGCGTTGCGAAACCCGATCTTGGCAAGGTGATTGGCCGCGAAGGCCGTACTGCACAGGCACTTCGGTCGATTTTGAGCGCCACGTCGGCGAAACTCGGTCGGCGGGCCCACCTCGATATCATCGACTGACCGCCAGTTCCGTTCGCCAGTTCCGTTCGCAAACAGCACCTCCGTGCCCCTCGACCTCCATCGCTGGATTGAACTCGCACAAGTGGCCCGACCACATGGTGTGCGCGGTGAGTTGCGCCTCAAGGTATTTAACGCCGACAGCGACGCTCTTCTCGAGGCGTCTGAAATCTTGATTCGCTTCCGGGATGGACACGAACAAGAGGTGCCCGTCGAAAGTGCTCGACGTGTCGTGGGGGCAATTCTCTACAAGCTCCGCGGAGTTAACAGCCGCGAGCGGGCAGATGAATTGCGCGAAGCCCACGTTTGCATGCGAAGAGATGCATTTCCGAGGCTTTCTGACGACGAGTTCTACGTTTGCGACATTCTAGGCGCCGAGGTATGGCTTGCGGAGGCTGACGAGGAGCCGAAGCGCATCGGGAAGGTGCACGATCTTCGCTCGTATCCGACTGTCGATGCATTGATCGTGAAGGCGGACGACGAAAAGACAGAATGGGAAGTTCCACTCATCGAGCAGTTCATTGCGCACGTCGATGCGGCGGTAGGGCGAGTGACACTGAACACGCTTGAGGGAGTGACTCCTCCGTGAAGATCCACGTCGTTACGTTATTTCCGGAGCTCTTTTCGGGATTCCTCGAGACGAGCTTTGTTGGCCGTGCTCGCGATGCCGGTCTTCTTGTAGTGAACTTCGTAAACCTTCGACCGTTTGGTCTCGGCAAACATCAGAGCATTGACGACGCGCCTTACGGCGGCGGAGCCGGAATGGTGATGCGTGTCGATGTCCTCGCGTCGGCGATTGAATCCATGGATCCCAACCATCGCATGTGGCGCGTCCTCCTCACACCGCAAGGGAGCGTGCTTACACAGTCGCGCGTGGGGCAGCTTTATGTTCGCGATGAGCTTGTACTCGTCTGCGGTCGTTATGAAGGTTTCGACGAGCGCGTCCGGTCTTTGATGGACGAAGAAATTTCCCTTGGTGACTTTGTACTCACCGGTGGCGAGGTTGCGGCCATGGCGATCATTGAGGCAACTGTGCGGCTAATACAGGGCGTACTTGGAAATGAATCTTCAACGAGCGAAGAGTCTCATAGCTTAGAGACCGGTGGCTTGCTGGAGTATCCGCAGTACACTAGGCCCGCTGAATTTCGCGGTGCGAGCGTTCCCGACGTGCTAATCAGTGGGCATCACGCAAACGTTGCGGCCTTTCGTCGCCAACAAGCCGAGGAACGCACTCGCGCTCGGCGTCCCGATTTATGGGAGCGGTACATCGAAAAAAAGGGGAGAGCGTGAGCGAAGTTGCGCGTCCGCTTTCGATCGCACTTGTGCACCATCCCATCCTCGACGGTGCGGGCGAAATCACAACTACGGCTGTTACGAATCTCGACGTGCACGACCTTTCGCGAAGTGCACGAACGTATGGCGTAGAGAACTACTTCATTGTGCATCCCATTGCAGCCCAACGTGCATTGGTGCAAAAAATCGTGACGCATTGGACCGAAGGATCAAGTGGTCGCCGCA
>JAHFDX010000147.1 GCA_023248785.1 Myxococcales bacterium | reverse complement strand
ACGCATTTCTGTGGCTCGATCACGACGAAGCATTCGCACCAAACCTTCAGGAGTATCGTGCGCTCTACGCGTTCTATTTGTCACACCCTAGAGCACCTGAATCACTTCGCGACGCTTTTGCAAATGCCCGCGCGACCGCGAAAGATGAAGGCGCCTGCGACCGCTTTCGCGCAGGTGAGCGGGCCGCAGCCGAAGCGTGGCGTCTCGAGAAGATCCAGCGATTTGCGGCGATTGATCCCGAATACCCCGCGTCCTTTGCACGAGGCGTTTCTGAATTTCAGCGCGGGCAATACGCCACCTCAGCTGAAGCGTTTCGTGTGTTCCTCCGCGAGCACCCACGGGGTTCGCTTCGTCTTCGTGCCGAGTTTCACTTGCGAGCTGCGATACGCGCCGACAGGGATGATCTGTAGATCAAGGTGCCGCGAACTCGCCGCGCGCGCTGGCCATGCGTTAGTCTTGATGAAGACGCGCGATGAACAAAGGGCTCAAGGTCATCCTGTGGATTGCCAGCATCGTGGTGGGTACTGGCGCGATCCTGAACTTGACGGTGTTCGAGGTGTGGACCGTTCAGTCCGACGACCCTGTGTTGTCAACATCGATCGAACCCACGTTGCGTCCGGGCGACGTTCTTTTGGTCTCACGCTCGGGCGGTGCCCACCGCGGTTATCTCATGCGATGCGCAGATCCGCGCGCGAGTGGACGTTTCGTCCTTGGCCGCGCGTTTGGGTTCCCACCCGAGGAGCTCAGTGTCACCAATGGGCTCGTCTTGCTCGATGGCAAACGAAATCCCTCACCGCGCACCTGCGTGAACAAGTCGGTTTACGATCCCACGTTGAACGAGCAAACTGAACTGGGCTGCGCAGTCGAAGAAGTAAGCCAACACACGTTCGAGATCTTGCGCGATCCCAAGAACAAGTCCGTTGAGTACAAGAAACGTGTCGAAGACAACCGCGTCTTCCTCATTTCGGACAACCGAGCCTTCCACGACGACTCGCGCGACTACGGGGACCTCGATCCGAACCTATGCCATCACGTCCTCTTTCGACTTTGGAGCGCAGGCGGCTTCTCCGACGATAAGCACCGGTTTAACATAATCTGGTAGCTTCAAAATCTGCGCTACGTGTCAGCCGAGTGCTTAGGGAGCAAACTCATGGATCAAGCCAAGTCGTTTGTGTGTAAGTCGTGCTCGACCCCCGTGCCGCCGGGACACAAATTTTGCGGGCGGTGCGGAGCCTCGGTACCCCCCGAGGTCGCCGCAATGCAAACACAGTACTTTGGCGCCCTCCAAACGCCCGGCCGCGCAAAGGTAGTCCTCGTTCGTTACAAGAACGCCGGCGGTGACGCCCTGGTGGAAGGCACGAGCTTTCAGCTCAACGCGGAGCAACACATCATCGGTCGAAGTGGCCACCTCGTACTATCGAGCGACCTCTTCGTCGCACCAAGGCATGCCAATCTTCTGTATCGAGAGGGCAAGCTCGTCGCGCGCGATGAAAGCGAGAACAACGGTATTTATTGGCGTGCGCGTGAACCCGTGGTGCTCGCTTCCGGCAGCACCCTCTTGGTGGGCGACCAACTCTTGCGCCTCGACGTGGAGAAGCCCGATGGCGTCTACCAAGACACCGAAGGAACGTCGTTCTACGGTTCACCGCACACGCCAATCACGTTCCGCGTGACTCAACTTCTCGCGTGCGGGGGCGACGGATTTTCGGCAGTTTCGCGAGGCGACAGCATGGTGATTGGGCGTGAGGGAGCTGACCTTGTCTTTTTGGACGACTGCTACTTGAACCCGCATCATTGCCGCGTCGAACTTGTCGATGGTCAGTTCCGTGTGACCGATCTCGGCAGCATGAACGGCACGTACGTACGCGTTGCAGGCGAGAAGGAGCTGACTCACGGAGACTACATCTTCGTGGGGCAGAGCCTTCTTCGCGTCGAAATCACGTCCTAGACCGCATGAGCGCTCGTCCAAGCAATCGCTTAGCACGTGAAGCGTCTCCGTATTTGCAACAGCACGGGCACAATCCGGTCGATTGGTATCCCTGGGGCGACGAAGCGCTCCAGCACGCAAGACGCGAGGACAAACCCATCTTGCTCAGCATCGGATACTCGGCGTGCCATTGGTGCCACGTGATGGAGCAGGAGTGCTTCGACAATGACGCCATCGCAGCCCAGATGAACCGCGACTTTGTGTGCATCAAAGTGGATCGCGAAGAACGACCGGACCTCGATCAGATCTACCAACTCGTTGTGCAACTCATGGGTCGCAATGGGGGCTGGCCGCTCACCGTTTTTCTCACGCCAGAGCAAACCCCGTTTTTTGGCGGCACCTATTTCCCTCCGAACGATCGGTACGGAATCCCAGGATTTCCGCGCATTCTTGACGCCCTCATCGAGGCCTACCGCACGAAGCGAACCGAAATTGCGGACCAAGCGAAAGAGTTTACGAGGGCCATCGCGGAGGCTACCGGCGGCGCTGCGCGCAGTAGCGTTGCGCTTTCTGCAGATGCTCTTTCCATCGCTGCACGCAAACTGCTCGATCGCTTCGACGCCGAGCATGGAGGCTTCGGATCCAAGCCCAAATTTCCAAACACGATGGCCATTGATGTGCTTTTGCTCAACGCCAAAACCAACGGCGACGATCGAAGCCGAAAAAGCGTTGAGCTTGTTCTGGAGACGATGCGTAACGGCGGCATTTACGACCAACTCGGCGGCGGATTTCACCGTTATTCCACCGACGAGCGTTGGCTCGTGCCGCACTTTGAAAAGATGCTGTACGATAACGCACTTCTGATTCGCACGTACTGCGATGCCCACATCGCGCTCGGCGATCCGTCGTATGCATCGACTGTTCGCGAAACGATCGACTACGTACGGCGCGAAATGACCTCGCCCGACGGCGGCTTTTACGCGACGCAAGATGCCGACAGCGAAGGAGTCGAAGGGTCATTTTTCGTCTGGACCCGCAGTGACGTGCGGCGGTTGCTAAAAGACGATGCGGCGGCTCTCGAGGCGGCTGAGCACATCTACGGCATTACGGAAGAGGGGAACTTCGAAGGAGGGCACTCGAATGTCCTCTCGCGCAGCGTTGCTTCTGATCCAAACGAGACTGCAGATGCCCTCGAACGCGCCCACAAGACACTATTTACGGCACGCGAGAAACGCGAGCGGCCCTTTCGCGACGAGAAAATTCTCGCGAGTTGGAACGGCCTGATGATCGGCGCATTCGCGCGAGCTGGATCCATATTGTCGGACGCCACGATGATCGCCGACGCCGAGCGAGCGCTTGCACATGTTGAGCGCGCACTTTTGACGCGCGAGACGACGTCATTACGACTCGATCGTTTTGTGCGCGATGGCGTTGTACGCGGCCCTGGCTTCTTGGATGACTATGCCTACCTCGCAGACGCTGCGGTCGACCTCTACGAAGCAACGGGCACACCGCGCTACGTTCAGCTTGCGAGCGATCTGGTGCGATCGCTGCTCGAGCGCTTCTGGGATGAAACAAGCGAGAGCTTTTTCTTCACGGCACGTGATTCAGAAGCGCTTATTTGCCGTTCGAAAGATCCCTACGATCACGCCGTACCGAGCGGCGCATCCATTGCCTGTCAGGCGCTTTTGCGCTTAGGCACACTAACCTATTCCCCGTGGACAACGGTAGCCACGAGGGCACTTGAGCAGATGGCATCTCTGGCCATCCAAACACCCCTCGGTATGAGCCAAACGATGATCGTGCTCGATCGCCTCGTTCGCGGCAGCACCGACATTGTGCTCGTTGGTGAGCCCAAGGATGCGCGAACGCGTGCCCTCGCCCAAGTGATTCACCAAACGTACGTGCCACACCGCACCTTCGCCTGGCTCAATCCTGCATCGGACGAATCGCTCGCAGCATGTAGTGCATTGGCGGAAGGCAAGGTCGCCTCGGATGCGCCTGCCGTCTACGTGTGTCGCAACGGAACATGCTCGCTTCCGATTCGCGCAAAGGACGAGCTTGCGCGCGCACTTCGGGTCTGAAATTCGATACAACAGAGGTTGTGAAGTCTGACTCTCCGCTCGCTGGGCTCGTCGAACGCCTGGTCAAGAGCTACACGGCTGATCCGCGCGGCCATCACATCGGTCGAAAGTTTTTGCCTTCACGGGCCGAGACAATTGAAATAATACAATTATTGTTACAATTATTTTTCCCGGGATACTTCGGCCGCCAAAACCTATCTGACGAGACCATTCGATACCACACCGGCGTTCTTCTCGAATCGCTGCGCGAGAAACTCGAGCGCCAGCTTGGCCTCTGTCTTTGCTACGCCGCGGAACTTGAAGCGCAGGCGACGAAAAGTCCGCCGGGCCTTGAGTGTTGCGAGGCCGATGCACGTTCGCTCACGCAAACGTTCTTAGGGCGATTGCCCGAGATCCGCGTCCTTGTGCTCACAGATGTACAGGCGGCATTCGACGGGGATCCGGCAGCATCGAACCTCGACGAGGTTATCCTCGCGTATCCAGGTCTGCTCGCAACGACCGTGTATCGCGTTGCGAACGAGATCTACCTGATGGGCGTCCCCCTTTTGCCCCGCATCATGACCGAATGGGCGCACGCTCAAACCGGCGCCGACATTCATCCAGGTGCGAACATTGGCGAGAGTTTTTTCATCGATCATGCAACCGGCGCAGTCATTGGAGAGACCACGGTCATTGGTAGGAGAGTTAAGCTGTATCAAGGCGTAACGCTCGGAGCGCGGAGCGTTGCGCGCGATGAGCGTGGACGCGTGATCCGTGGGACCAAGCGCCACCCGACCGTAAATGATGAAGTCACCATTTACGCGAATGCAACTGTGCTCGGCGGCGAAACCGTGCTCGGCGAGGGAAGCGTGATTGGCGGTTCCACGTTCGTTACGGAGTCTATTCCGCCACACTCTCAGGTGGCGTTGAAACCTCCTGAACTGCGCGTTCTTCCGAATGAAGGGGTTGCGGCGAAAAAGCCGAGCAAGTAACTAGCGCGAAGGGCGTGGCCCTCGTCGCGGCCGACGGGTATCGCGCCTCGGCCGTGGGGTGCGCGACGGAATGTGCGCGCGCAACGCTTCTGCAGGCGATAAATCTCGATTGTTCGTGCGAAGGTCTATCTCGAGCACGTCGACCCAAAGTGGGAAAAGTTCGTTTTGCATCAGGCGCGCTGGTTTTAGGGCCGCAAGCCTTGGCAAGAGTGCCATGGTTCGACGCACGCCATCGGTAATCCGGCGAGGGATAGCAATTTGCTCTAGCAGCTGATCCAAAAAATCCCCCGCGGCACGCATGCGATCGCGATCCCCAGCAATCGCCTCTTCGACAGGATCCTGCAAGAGCCCTGTGCAAAGCACCAGATCGTCGAGAGCGGCCCCTCGCTCGCGTGTCATCTCATCGATGATCGCAAGTCGCTTCCAAAATCGCTGCCCGGCCCCATGAGTCGCGTCTTGGTCGTCCAAGAACGCAGCAACCTCGGGCAAGAAGACAGCAAGGCCACCCGACTCCCACGTGAGAAAAAAAGACCGCTGCGCTGCCCCGCCACGCAGCAGACGCAGCACTTCTTCGAAGAGCCGTGGGCGCGCCGCCTTCGCGAGATCCTCGCGGCACATGACCATGGCGTCATAGACCTCAGGTGAAATGCCCAGATCGAGCCGCGCCGCAAATTTGATCGCGCGAAGAATGCGAATGGGATCCTCGCGAAACCTGACGGCCGGTTCACCAATCGTGCGAATGACACGCCGACGCAGGTCCTCCATGCCCCCGGCCCAATCGAGCACTTCGCGCCGCTGCAGGTCGTAAAACAAGGCGTTAATCGTAAAATCGCGCCGGCGCGAGTCTTCATGTGCCTCGCCGAACACGTTGTCGTTTCGAATCAGGATCTGCTCTGAAGAGTCGAACTCATCTTCGGGCGCCTCGACCGCCGGGTTACGGCGAAATGTCGCCACCTCGATGATCTTGCCCCCGCCAAAGAGAACGTGCGCGAGGCGAAACCTTCGGCCTATCACGCGGCAGTTGCGGAAGATCTCCCGCACATCTTCGGGCCTGGCGCTTGTGGCTATATCAAAATCCTTCGGTTTGCTCCCGAGCAGCAAATCACGGACGCAACCACCCACGAGGTAGGCTTGAAACCCGGACCGTTCGAGCCGACGAATCACCCGCGCGGCATCCGCATCAATGAGTTCGGCCGGGATCGCCACCGTATGCCGCACGAGTCCCGTCCCCGCATGCCGGTCGGCCCCGTGACCCGACTCAGGCGCCGGCTCATCCGTAGCCTCTAGATCAGTGCCAGGCTCGACGACCGGCTCGCCTTCCACGGAAAAAGTGGGCAGATCAGGTAACTCTGGAAAATCGTCGTCGGGCCGGGCCATGAAAGCGGAACGCTCGAGCTCCAAGCCGGACCATGAACAGAAAATTCGAGATGTCCGAGCGCAGGAGAATACGCGAGCGCTTTATAAATATAGCAGGACTGGCGCTCGCACTCAATTGCGCAATCACGGTTACCTAGCTTCTGGCCTGGAGGTTCCAGCCCATTTCGGTGGGAATTCCTAGGGAAGCGAATTGTGTTGACGGAGACCCGTCGGTGGTTAGCTTGGCCGACGTCCGACAGACCCGGCCTTGGCGCCGTCGGTGTCGGACTTTGGACAGGTTTCGCGGAGGCTAATCACCATGGGCAAAATCATCGGCATCGACCTCGGTACGACGAACAGCGTCGTCGCTCTTATGGAAGGGCGGGAACCCAAGGTCATCGTCAACGAGGAAGGCTCGCGCACCACGCCGAGCGTCGTTGCGTGGGACGACAAGGGAGAAATCCTGGTCGGCCAAATCGCCAAACGCCAGGGCGTGACGAACCCCGAAAATACGGTCTTTAGCGCCAAACGCTTCATCGGCCGGCGTTTTGAGGAAGTAGGGGAAGAGGTCAAGCACGTCCCTTACAAGGTCGTGCGGGCGTCCAACGGTGACTCCGCGTTCGACGTGCGCGGAAAGCAGGTTTCGCCCCAAGAGGCCAGTGCCAAAGTGCTGATGAAGCTCAAGAAGGCGGCGGAAGATTATCTGGGCGAAAAAGTGACCGAAGCGGTCATCACGGTTCCGGCCTATTTCAACGATGCGCAGCGCCAGGCGACCAAGGACGCCGGCAAGATCGCAGGCCTCGAGGTCAAGCGTATCGTCAATGAACCTACCGCCGCGGCGCTCGCCTACGGCCTGGATAAGAAGAAGGACGAAGTCATCGCCGTATACGATTTCGGAGGCGGTACGTTCGACATCTCCGTTCTCGAAGTGGGCGACAACGTCGTGCAAGTTATTTCGACCAACGGCGACACCCACTTAGGTGGCGACGACGTCGACAACCTCATCATCGATTGGATGATTGCAGAATTCCGTAAGAGCTCTGGCGTCGATCTCACCAAGGACAAGATGGCGCTGCAGCGCCTGAAAGAGGCCTCGGAGAAGGCGAAGATCGAGCTGTCGAGTGTTCAGGAGACAAGCATCAATCTACCGTACATTACGGTGGGCGCTGGCGGCCCTGTGCACCTCGACATGCGCCTTTCTCGCGCGAAGCTCGAGCAGATGATGACGCCACTCGTTGAGCGTTCAATGGAAGCCGTCAAGCGCGCTATGTCGGACGCGAAGAAGAATGCAGGCGACATTCATGAGGTCGTGTTGGTCGGTGGCTCAACACGCATCCCGCTCGTTCAAGAGACCGTGAAGAAATTTTTCGGTAAAGAACCCCACCGCGGAGTGAACCCCGACGAGGTGGTTGCGATTGGCGCAGCCGTACAAGCGGGTGTCCTCGCGGGCGATGTGAAGGACCTCGTGCTCCTCGATGTAACGCCACTTTCGCTTGGCGTTGAAACGTTAGGTGGCGTCATGACGGTCATGATCCCGCGCAACACAACAATTCCAACGCAGAAAAAGGAAGTGTTCTCGACCGCGTCAGACAACCAGCCAAGCGTCGAGATTCACATCTTGCAAGGCGAGCGTACCGAGGCACGCTCCAATCGAACCCTCGGCAAGTTTAATCTCGAGGGCATCCTTCCCGCACCACGCGGCATGCCTCAGGTCGAAGTCACGTTTGACATCGACGCCAATG
>JAHFDX010000146.1:2950-8091 GCA_023248785.1 Myxococcales bacterium | reverse complement strand
ACCTGCGCTGATTCGGAAGGTCGTACCACCAATACTGTTCGATGCACTGCGCACCCGGATCGAATCAGAGACCGCGCTCGATCGCGACGAGATGATCGGACGGTGGGTATCGATGGGATACCTGCGCGTGCCGCTGGTTGAAGATCCGGGGTCGTTCGCCGTGCGCGGCGCACTGCTTGACGTGTGGCCGGTGCAATCGCCGCAGCCGGTGCGTATTGAGCTCTTCGGCGAAGACGTCTTATCGATTCGACCGTTTGATCCAATGGATCAAAAAACGTTGCGTGACATTTCGTTACGTGACGTGTGGATTTCTCCAGCGAAGGAAAACATCGCAAAGAGCGCGACCACGCTCCGACAACAATTGATCGATCTCACCGAGACGTACAACATGCCCACGCTGAAGGCGCGAGCGCTCATCGACGACGTTGTGATGGGGCGAGCTTTTTTCGGAGCGGAAGGTTTCCTTCCTGCGTACTTCGAGGAGCTTTCAGGCCTCACCGACTACGTGCCTAGTGACGCTCTTTTCGTCCTCGACGATCCTGAACGCATTGCAGCCGCCATCGCGCAAGAACGAGGCGCAGCAGAGCGCGACCAGCTAACGAAGGAAACCGCGGTTCACTATTCGCTCGCCGATTTTTATGAAAGTGACGAGCGTGTTGCAGAGACGCTTTCGTCGAAAAAACTTGTGGTCTCGCATCCGCTCGTTGCCTTGGGCGACAGTTCCGCGTTCGCGGAGCTTGTTCAGCCCGCCGAGCCAGAGTCACTTTTTGCCATCGATCTGAGTGATCTGCAGCGCGCCATGAAGGCATCGCGAAGCACGCGCGAGCGAGCGGGCACACTTGAGCCCCTCGTCAACCGTCTTCACTATTGGCAAGAAGGCGGCCTTTGTCCGATCATCGTCGCACGTACGGTTACCCAAGCTGATCGACTGGGTTCGTTGCTCGCGCACCAGGGCACACCGTGCATCACGGAGACCCAGCCTCGCGATTTCACTTCCGATAGACCTTCGTCAAGCAGCCCGTTGATCATCGCAGTCGGCGCGTTGAGTGCTGGGTTCATCGCACCGCTCGAAGGTCTCGTCTTCATAACGGAGGATGAGATCGTTGGTGGGCAAGCAGTCAAGCGCGCGCGAGCTCGTCGGGCCACGAACGATAAATCGCGCCCGTTCGTAGAAGACCTCGAGTTGCTCAAAACCGGCGAACTTGTCGTCCACGTCGAACACGGAATCGGGCGATACCAGGGCCTTATTCACCGCGAAATGGCAGGAACGAAAATCGATCTTTTGGTGATCGAATATGCGGCGGGTGACAAGCTGTACCTTCCCGTTTATCGCCTTAGTCAGCTGCAAAAATTTTCGGGTGGCGAAGGTGCCAATCCAAAACTCGACAGGCTCGGTGGGTCGACCTTCTCTAAGACCAAAGCGCGCATCCGCGGTGAAGTGCGTAAGCTCGCAGACGAGCTATTGCGCCTTTACGCTGAGCGAGAGGCGTTGCCAGGAGAAGCGCTTGCGCCTCCTGCCGATGACTACTTCGCATTCGAGGCCACGTTCCCCTACGACGAAACGCCGGACCAAGCCAAAGCTATCGACGACGTGAACCATGATCTTGAACGAACGCGTCCAATGGATCGTCTCATCTGTGGAGACGTTGGATTCGGAAAAACGGAAGTGGCCATGCGCGCGGCATTTCGCATGGCCATGGGTGGAAAGCAGGTCGCGCTTCTTTGTCCGACAACCGTTCTCGCGCAACAACACTTGCGAACGTTCGAAGCGCGTTTTTCCGAATTCCCCATCACTGTACGCGGGCTTTCGCGATTTCAAAATCAGGGGGAACAACGGACAACACTCTCCGGCCTGAAGGAAGGAAGCGTTGACGTCGTTATTGGAACGCATCGACTGCTCTCGAAGGATGTCCATTTCAAGAAATTGGGCCTTCTCGTTGTCGACGAGGAACAGCGCTTTGGTGTGGCACACAAAGAGCGCATGAAGCAGCTTAAAACTCACGTCGACGTGCTCACACTCTCTGCAACACCCATCCCACGCACGTTGCAAATGGCGGTGACGGGCCTTCGCGACCTTTCGCTCATCACCACGCCCCCCGTTGATCGACGAGCGGTGCGAACGATTGTCGCGCGCGATGACCCAGGACTCATTCGCGAAGCGATACTTCGGGAGCTGGCTCGCGGCGGGCAGGTTTTTTTCGTCTTCAATCGCATTGACGGCCTCTACGAGCGCGCAACACGCCTTAGAGCCCTCGTGCCAGAGGCGCGCATTGCCATCGCCCATGGGCAAATGGGGAAAACGCGGCGCACTGGCGTGGAAGGGGCTGTGGTTGAAAACAGCTTCCTCGAGGATGTCATGCTCGATTTTTTGGAAGGTCGATACGACGTGCTCGCATCGACCTCGATCATCGAGAGCGGTCTCGACATTGCGCGTGCAAACACGATCATCATCGACAGAGCAGACATGTTCGGACTTGCGCAGCTCTACCAACTGCGCGGGCGCGTGGGTCGGTCAAAGGAACGCGCTTACTGTTACTTGCTCGTTCCTCCTCCCGAACAGATGACCGACGAATCGCGCCTACGCATCGAAGCGCTTGAGCGCCATACTGAACTGGGAAGTGGCTTTCGCGTAGCCTCGCTCGACCTAGAACTGCGGGGAGCTGGTGATTTGCTCGGCGCCGAGCAATCCGGCAACGTGGCAAGCGTGGGTCTTGAGCTCTTTTGCTCGATGCTCGAAGAGACGATTCACGAGCTTCGCGGCGAAGTGGTGGTGCACGATGTCGACCCCGAACTCACGTTTGATGTATCGGCACTATTGCCGGAGGATTACGTGGCGGACGTTGGGCTACGTCTTTCGTTTTACAAGCGGCTCGCAAGCGCCATGGACGAAGCGCACGTCGCGGAGATCGCTGAGGAGCTCGAGGATCGCTTCGGAACGCCACCTCAAGAGTCGCGTGCACTTGTGCATTTGATGACCCTCAAAGTGGAGCTTAGACGCTTGCGTGTACTCGGATGCGAAGCGAGCGAACGCACCGTTACACTTCACCTGCAGAACGACACGCCGCTCGACGCCGCAAAGCTCGCCGAGCTCGTGCGAAAACCAAAGAGCCCGTACAAGCTAACTCCTGATGGGCGCCTCTCGCGTCGCTTTGACAGCGGGGATGGGATTTCAAACACCGAGACGATGCTTGAAGAACTCTCGAGACTCACACATCCATAAGAAGTCTAGCCGCCTGCTTTCGACGCCTCAGCTCGGGAAACACGGCGTAATAAAGCGCTGCCGGCGCAAGAACGCTGGCCACTGCCACAAGCAACAGAGGGACACCGAACACCGGCACGCCGAACATTGGGAGTGCACCACGTGCGGTCAAGAGTGTGATCGAATTGTTCGCGGCGTGCAAAATGACGCACGGAACAATTGAGCCTGAGAGGGAGCGGGCGAGCGCGGTCGTGGTCCCAAGGGCAATCGCGGCAACGAAGCGGACAATGCCTACGCCTCCCGGCACATCCGCATGCAACCATGCAAAGAGGGTCACGCTCACAGCGCTCGCCGCGAGAGCGGTAGCACCGTTTGGAATCCGTCCTCGAAGTAACGATGCGACTGTCTCCCAAACAAGCCCGCGAAAGACGAACTCTTCCACCAGCGCCGCAACAAGTGCCGCAGCCAGCCACGTTTCAACCCATGAAGGTTGTGTAAGCACGCGCGCGATTGGCTCCGCGTTGGCACGTGACACTCCCGTCCCGTAGCGGTTCATTTCGCGCATTAATGTGGGCAGCGCGATGGCGGTCGCGGTCCAACGTGTAACCACGTAGGCAGCAGGCGACAGCAGCAATGAAATGACGGCACCCCGCAAAACGAGGCGTTCACCAACAACAGCGGCACGGCTTTGGCGCGAAACAACGAGAGCACCGAGCAGTCCGGCAACCGCAAGCTGCAGCGTTTCCACGACAAGCGTTGCGCGCGTCGCATTGATTGTCGACCCTATTTGCTTCAATGCCCACGGACCCAGCGGACGAAGCGCGAGCACGGCGAGCACCGCCGCGATAAGACTTCGCATTGTCGCGGACCACGTCGCGCGCAACGATGTAGCGCTCATCTCGATGCGTTTGATGCCGCGAGTTGCCGCTTGCGAAGCCAAGGAGCCAGCGCCCCAAATACGAGACGAAAGAGCCACTTCGGTGTCCACATCCCGAAGTATGTAAGCCATCGAATCCAAAACCCAGGGATCACAAGCGCACGATTTCGATCGAATGCCTTTACCGTTTGCCGTGCGCACTCGGCCGCAGAGAGTTCGATGAACTTTGGTGGATTTTGCCCGGTGAGGTTCGTCCCGAGGTTGTCCATGAACTCCGTTGCGACCGGACCCGGGCACACTTGCGTGACCCGCACGCCCGTTCCAACGAGATCGAGGCGAAGGGTTTCGGTGAACCCGGTGACGAAGTGCTTCGTCCCAACGTAGCCAGCAAATCCTGGCAATGCCACAAGCCCAAACCCTGAACTCACGTTAAGGATGCCTCCGCGACCACGCTCAATCATTCCCCGCAAGAACCGGTGCGTTAGGTGCGCGAGCGCTGTGACGTTGAGTTCAATCATGCGCTCCGTTTTCGACCACTCGGCCCGATCGAACATCGTCATGTCGCCAAGTCCTGCGTTGTTGATGAGCACGTCTACGACACCACACCGAGCGAGCACTCGTTCGCACAGGGCTTCCCGTGCCGCGCCATCCTCGAGATCGCATTCCTCAACAAGCACCTCGAGCGACACATTTTTTTCACGCAGCTCCGTGGCCAATTTGTCGAGTCGATCGCGACGTCTAGCCACAACGACCAATGTTTTTACTCGCGAAGCCAGACGTCGTGCGAGCGCCTCGCCAATACCGGCCGAGGCCCCCGTCACCATCACCACGCCCCCATCAATCGGACTTCCCATGAATTCCAGGCCAATGAATACCAGGGTCGCGGGCCACGTCGAACCGCGGTCTTGCTTCTCCCAAAAAGAAGACATAGGCGTTTACAATTACTTACCATTGACTACAGCCCACGTTTGGGGGCATAGACCACGTTCGTCATCGAACGAACGATGGGGTCTTAGGCGCAGCGAATGGAACGCCGTTCTTACAACACCGGGAGCGAGCGATGGA
>JAHFDX010000146.1:0-2940 GCA_023248785.1 Myxococcales bacterium | reverse complement strand
TAACCAACGTATGTGGATCGGGACGTTCGCGATGGCATCAAGCACCGCGTGGGCGACGCCCCATCTGGGCATGGCATCGCAGTCCACCAAAACGGGTCTTCGCACGGCCGTTTTTCAACACGAACTCGCCACACCTTCCTCGTCTGCATGTCCCTCCGACATGGTCGAGGTTGACGGCGAGTACTGCCCCACGGTCGAACAGATCTGCACGCGTTACATTCCCGGCCAGGAAAAGCGCGACCGATGCGCGGAATATCGGCCCACGGCGCGGTGCTACGGAAAGCCGGAAAAAAAGCGCTTCTGCATCGATCGCTACGAGTACCCGAATGTCTCCGGGATCAAGCCCGTCGTCGGCGTTACGTGGGAAGAATCACGTGACCTGTGCTCTGCCAGCGGCAAGCGGCTTTGCAAGGACAAGGAATGGACGCTCGCGTGCGAAGGGCATGAGCGGGTTCCGTACCCTTACGGCTTCAAGCGCGACAAGGAGGCCTGCAATATCGACCGGGAGTACATCATGCCTGACAACGACGCCTACGGGGATCTCAAGCGTAGGTCGGCTGAAATTGCACGCACCGATCAACGCGACAAATCCGGCGAGCGCGCTTCCTGCACGAGCCCCTTCGGTGTGCACGACATGACGGGCAATGTTGACGAATGGGTCGTGAACGAGAAAGGAAAACCCAACGAGGAACCCTACGTTAGCGGACTCAAGGGCGGGTACTGGGGGCCGGTTCGAAATCGTTGTCGACCGATGACCACCGATCACAACCAATGGCACTCCGGCTACCAAATTGGTTTTCGATGCTGCGGCGACGTCGACGAACGTTCGAGCGGTGAGCAGCCGCAAGCGCGTGCGCCGGTGGGCGTAGCAAGCGGTCGCGCAAAGTAACGACTCGCCGTGTGATATATCCCGAGCGTGGACGCCGCCGAAAAGAAACGCCTTCGGCACGAGATTCTCGCCGATGCGCGCACACTGCTCGTCGAGCGTTTTGCCGCAACCGAATGGGGTAGGCTCCTCGTTACACTGGCCGAAGTTTCCGGAACATGGCAGGTCGAATCGCTCGACGTTGACGATATTGATGGCGACGAGGCGTTGGTGGAGCGTGTGTTTGCAAGTCGCTCGCTGCAAGATGCCCTTTCGCCGCTCGCTCACATTATCGAAGCGCTCGTGGTCCTCGATGGGTGCACCGTCGAGGCCGTTTCAGGCGGCACGCTTGTGCGAACACACGAAGACACATTTGCGTTCCTGCCTGGCCTCGTCAGAACACCCAGCCGACGCTTCGATCAAGCACGCGACGAATGTGCGTCGTGGATGAACGACTCGCTGAAGGAATTTCGCGGCGCTCACATGCTCACGGGCCAAGAGCAGCTGGGCGTGGATATTGACGCGCAGCGGATCGATTTTCTTCGAGGTTCCGAAGTGCGAACACACGTGTCCGCACTCTTGATGGCGACCTTTGCAACGGAGAGCCGTACCTTTGCATGGGCCAAATCGAATCCTCATCTGAACCACACCGTCAAGACAGCCGCCGCGAAGCTTGTCGACGAAATGGAAGAGCGGGATGTGTGGGAGTTGTCCGAACTCCATTTTCCGACCGACCCAAGCACCGCGAGAGCCCTATGTGGATTTGTCGCGCGACGAAATGCCATGCGATGCGTTCTCGAGGTTGCACGTGAAGATGGGGTGCTCTGGCTCGGAGTAACGAGCTAACGACTACCCGCCGGCGTGGCACCGATTAATATAGAGCATCCTCTCGCGCGCACCTTTGAGATACGGCGGGGGCGTGCAGTCCTTCGCGGGAGGAGGTGGTGGTGGCGGGGGCGGCGCCTCCGTTGTTGCGGGCGGCGCTGTTGTCGTCGCCGGTGGTGCGGTGATGCTCGCGGGCGGTGGTGTTGTATTCGTCGCGCTCGTTGTTGCGGGCGCCGTCGGGTTGGTATTGGCACCAAGCCTCACAGAGTCCTTGCCTGTGTGCTTTTGCCCCGCATTGTTCAAGCCGGGCAAGTCGTCCGTGTGCGAGCCCGACGTCGGCGCCTGCGATGTGGCCGCTGGCGGCGCGACCGTCGGCGTTGCGCTTGTGGCGCTTGCCAGGTCCACGTCTTTGCGGCCGCTGCCCTTCAACGCAAACACACCGGCAACAATCGACATCACCCCGACAACTCCGACGAGTCCGAGCAAGATCACTCGCCCACCACCCCCACTTTGCCTCTGTGCGGGCGCAGCTTGCGCGGGGTATGGCGGCGGGGCGTACGCCTGTGGCGACTGTGCATACGGTTGCGGATGTGGTTGTCCGTAGGGCGGCGCCGGTGCCTGCGGAGCTCCACCGCCTACGGGCGCCGAGACTCCGATCGAGAGCGATGAGACATCGAGGGGCTCCACAACCTCGGTACCCGTCGATTGACGAACAGGCGGAGGTTGCGACTTGACCGCGTCGGTTCTCGCAGTTCCGATCGGCTGCGGGGCTGCGCTTGCGCCTGCCGAGATGGCAATCATGAGATCAGTCACGGTCGCGAAGCGATCGGCTGGATCTTTGGCAAGAGCGCGCATGACGGCATGACGCATCCCTTCAGGGATGAGGGCCGCATTGGGTGCTGAATCGATGGGCCTTGGAGCCACTGTCATGTGCAGCGTTGCCCACTCCCACGCTGTGTTCGCCTCAAAAGGTAACCGACCTGTGAGCATTTCGTACGTCATCATGCCAAGCGCGTAGATGTCGCTGCGCACGTCGATCGGACGACCGGTGAATTGTTCGGGGCTCATGTACGGAGGAGTACCGAGCACCATCCCCTGCTGCGTGAGCTTTTGCTCGTTCGGATCCGATTCGTTTTGTCGCTTTGCGATGCCGAAGTCGAGCACTTCGACCCAGTCTTTTTTTCCTGCCTTGTCGCAAAGGATCACGTTCTCCGGTTTCAGATCACGATGAACGATTCCCTGCCCGTGTG
>JAHFDX010000784.1 GCA_023248785.1 Myxococcales bacterium | reverse complement strand
CGAGGGCGAGATCTTTTCGGCCTTTTGCGATGCTCGAAATAGCGAGACCGAAGTTTGCGCGAAGGCGTGCCGCACCTGCCGAAAAATCTTCGTCATCAAAGTGTGCCGCGGAATTGTACCACTCACCTTCATCGATCAGGGTATTCGCGGGCGGGGCGTCGGAGTCGAGATTCCCGGTGAGTATGGCTGCCGCCGAAAGCGGCTCGAAACCAAACTGGGCCGTCGCTTGCTTCGTGACTTCGGCGTGGTTTGGACCGGTGAATGCGTGAGCGTCTCCAATCAAACCGGCGTATGCCACAACCGCGAGCGAACCAATGAACGAGCATCCCTCAAGGTTTTGGTGTCGACTTCGCATGCCGAGCATGTAGGTGCCTCCCCGTGCCAGTCCGATCCAAGTAGAGCGGCTTGATATTTAGAGCGGCTTGATGTTGCGATAGTTAAGGCACCGCGATCGCGATCGCGGATGCAATGCAGACTCTCAAGAAGTGACTTTCTATATCTAGCCGATTCAAAGTGCGTGCTCACTCAAGTTCGAGCAAGTGCACCGTTTGTGCGGGGATGGTGATGGCGTCGTCGGTCATGGGCGCCGCTATTGAACCGTCGTTCGAATCGTCGACGGTGTAGAGCGAGCGGGCCCTGTGGGCCATTACGCTTGTCGATCCAGTTTTCCATGAGGGCGCATAGGTCACCGCAGCGTCACCGGTATTTGCAACAAGCACATAGCGCTTCGTCGCACTGGCGTAGAGCACGTAGAGCTTCGAGTCGTTTGCAGGGGACAAGATGGTTCCCTGGCGTGCGCTAGCATCCATCATTCGGTTCCAAAGGCGATAGACGTTCGCGCGAGGCTTTGCGGAAGCCGTCGCATCGCATTTGATGATCCCTTCGAGAGGGCCGCCAGATGCTTGTTCGCTCGCGCGGTAATGGTACGCGCGCGTGATTCCTTCGCGTTGGAACACGACAAAGCTGGAAGCATTGAGCGCGGCGCCTTCTTTGCCGTCGTAGAAGCGAACGGAGTTTGCGATTGCCTCGCCCGTAAAGAGAACATTTTTTGACGGCATGTAGGCGTCGACAATGAGTTCGGCTTTCGCAAAGTAATCTCCCGCCCACGGCGACTCGAGTGTCTTGCTCGCACCGAAACACGGGCCCGATTTGGACAACAACGCCTTGAACGCCGCGATGGTTCGCGCGTAGTCATCTGGATCGCTTGAGAAAATGTGAATGCCGAGCCAGTCGGGCTTTTCGCCCGCGGCGGCGACCGCTTTCAAAAAATCACGCGCGGGCAAAGAGGCAGACGCCGTGCAACTCGCAGCCTCTTCGTGCGCCTTGACGGTGCTGATCGTCCAGTTCGGCCCCCACATTCCCGGTCCGCCGATTTTGAACTGCGACCCAAACGTGCTCTTGAGAGCGGAGAATGCTTTAACCCAAAATTTGTGGAACGCCGGCCACCCGCGCGACCAAAAGTGCTCTGACGTTTCGGTGATGATGTTGAGATAGGGAAACGCCGTCTTGGATTGATAGTGCTCCGCCGCACACTTGGCCGCTTCAATCCAGTTTGCTTCTTCCTCGTCGGTTTGAGGCCCTTTCGCGGTGCGCGCAGTGACCCCGCCTTGCAGGGTACCGGCCGCTACATTGTATTCACCGCCCACGCGCAAAAACGGTTCGAAGCCGCCTTTGGTCATCGACTCGAAGCGACGGTCACTTGTGTACCCGTTCGTTGCGCCTGATGTGTATTGCATGGCACCGCAGCCGATCGGGTAGGTGAGTGCGCAGCCCTTCCAACACGGATACTGGTTTTCGCACGCCGTATTGGAGCCATAGGCTTTGCCGCTGCAGTTGAACATCAAATCGAGATCGAGGGAATCATCGTAATAATCATTGTTACGAATTGAGCGAATCCCGACTTGATAGAGCTTTTCTGCGAGAGTCGTTTCCGTTGCATAGCTGCAAGCATTCGTTGAGTTCGGCGAAGGTCCAGCAATCACGCCGCGGTAGTCATTGAGCGCGACGGTGCCTTCCTCGAGCTGCAACGCAAGAGCAGATGCCCCCTGGTTTGCGTCGGCGGGAGTCTTCCCGGCATCGACTGCGGTCACGTCGGATGTGCAGGCAAGAAACAGGGCCGAGAAAACAAGAATGGATGAGCGCGTGATCATGG
>JAHFDX010000783.1 GCA_023248785.1 Myxococcales bacterium | reverse complement strand
CCGGGCGCAGGCAAGACGACGCGCGTGCCACCTCGACTCCTTCGAGAGAAATGGTGTTCGGGGGAGCTGTACGTGCTCGAGCCGCGACGAATGGCCGCGCGATCTGCTGCTCGTCGAATCGCAAGTGAGCTCGGCGAAGAGATTGGAAACACCGTCGGTTACGAAGTGAGGTACGAAGACAAGACGAGCGCAGGCACAAAGGTGCGGTTTCTGACCGAAGGTTTGTTTACGCGAAAGCTCTTGTCGAACCCAACGTTGACGGGCGTATCGACGATCGTGCTCGACGAGTTTCACGAACGACATCTCCAAGGAGATGTGGCGCTCGCACTGGCACTTCGGCTCCAACGCACAGCGCGTCCCGATTTGCGCATCGTAGTCATGAGTGCCACCTTGAGTGGCGATTCGATTGCCTCTCACCTTCATGCAACGGTGCTTGAAAGCGAGGGTCGCAGTTTTCCGGTCGAGATTCGACATCTTGACGCCCCGGACGATCGCCCACTTGGATCGCAAGTCAGTTCGGCTGTGCGCGCAAGCCTCGAGCGCGAGCCGAACGGCGACATTCTCGTCTTTGTGCCCGGTGCTGCAGACATTCGTGCGTGCTTGGGCTCGCTGGATCGTCTCCGAGAGCGGTTCTCGTTTGAGTGTCTTCCTCTGCACGGAGACCTAACAGCACAAGAGCAAGATCGCGTGTTTTCGCGTGGAAACCAGACGCGGGTGATTGTCGCCACCAACGTCGCAGAATCATCAATCACCATCGAGGGCATCACGACTGTGATCGATAGCGGTCTTGCGCGGCGGGCGATCACAACGTCATGGTCGACAACACCACTCTTGAGAACCGAGCGAATCAGCAAGGCGTCCGCCACGCAGCGAGCCGGCCGTGCGGGCCGCACCAAACCTGGAACTGCGTTGCGTCTTTATACGGCGGGGGATTTTTCGACGCGCGCCGAATTCGAAGAGCCTGAGATCAGAAGAGCTGATCTCACGGCGCTTGTCCTTGAACTATCGGTTCTTGGCGCATCGGACGTGCCTTGGCTCGATCCACCGGATCCGGCCGCGATCGATCAGGCGCGCAATGCCCTCGTTCGCTTGGGCGCATTGGATCCGAACGGAAGCGTCACAGCGCTTGGCAAAGCGATGGCCCCCCTCGGCCTGCCCCCGCGTGTGGCGCGCGCCGTCATCGAGGCTACGCGCCTCGGACTTGGCGAATATGCAGCCACGTTGGGCGCGTTGCTTTCCGAACGCGATCCAAGATTAAACCTTCGCGCGAAGTTCGGAAGTGTCGCGAACAATCTCGACCGAGCGATTGGCGACTCCGACCTAACGGAGCTCTTCGAAGTGTTCGAGGAAGCGGCGGAATCGCGATTTTCGGCGTCTGCGATTCGTGCGGCGGGCCTCGATCCGAGCGGTGTGCTCGCCATCGAACGTGCACGCGAGAAGCTGACCCATCGATTGCGTGCAGGGCGAGCGACAGTCGAACCTACGCACGACATTCTTTGCCGAGCGCTGTTACCCGCGTTCGGCGACCGCCTATGTAAACGCGTGCGCGAACGGAGCTCTTCGCTTGCAGTCCGCGGCGGGGGTTCTTGCGAGCTTTCGCCCGAAAGCGTCGTTCAACGCGCGCCATTTGTTCTCGCAATTTCTTCCGACCAAGTGCAAGGACGCACCCCCGTTGTGCGACTTGCGCACGCGGCAGACGTCGATCTTCTCATCGAAACATTTGCCGACGTGATCGACGACGAGACGCGTGTGTCTTTCGATGAAACATCCGAGCGCGTCGTGGCCTTCGACGTTCTCAGCCTCGACGGCCTCGTGCTCGAGCAGTCCGTCTCCGTTCGCGCGTCGAATGACCAACGCTCCGCGTGCCTGCACCGTGCAGCCGAAGCAAAGGGTGGCCTTTGCGCATTTGCGGATGAACCTTTTGACGAGTGGCTCGCCCGAATGCGCTTCGCTGCGCGGGTAGACTCAACACTTCCAACACTCGACAGCGAGGCGCTCAGCACGTGGCTCGCAAAGTCATGCGACGAATGCGTTTCCTTTGATGAACTCCGCCGCTTCTGTACCACGCAACATCTCTCGTCGGTCTTCGGCTACGAGTGGCAAGCGCGCGCCTGTGACCTCGCGCCCGAGCGAATCACGCTGCTTGCGGGCCGA
>JAHFDX010000145.1 GCA_023248785.1 Myxococcales bacterium | reverse complement strand
AATGAAACGAATTCATCCGAGAACTTTGCGGGGTTGTCCAGCACCCGCCGGTTCAACAGGTGCGAGTCGTACTCCGAGGTGAGATCGTTCCAAAGGATGGGCTCGAACTCGTCGAGCGTTTTCTGACTGACTCCGGTGACCGATCCGCGATGCACTCCGCGAAAAACGTCTGCGGGTTTCCAATTTCGGCGGCGAGGACGATAGCCACCTACCGAACTCTCTGTGGGAATCATGTGGTACTGCTCCAGCTTCGTACGCCGGCCCGCCCGATCGTTATGTGGCACGTAGGGTGTGACTTGTCATGCGCGACACGGAGAACAAGGGCGAATCGCGGGCGCCACGCGCGCGATTTTGTCCGTCTTTCTTGGCCGTCTACACCTCGGAGGAATCGCTTTTTTTTCGGGGCTTCAGCACGTACGCAATACCCAACGACAAGAAATAAAGCGCGATCAACGCCGAACTTACGGCGAGTTGACTTGTCACCTCGGGCCCTGGCGTTACTACTGCGCCGACGATGAAAGCGAGCAAAATGGCCCATCGGCTAAATCGTAACAGCTGAGGTGGCGTAACCACTCCGCCGATGACCAGAAACGAAATGAAGAGCGGAAGCTCAAACACGAAGCCGAACGCCAGCAGCATGCTCGTCGTAAAGTCGAGGTACGCATCGAGTGTTGGTCGATGCGTGAGCCATGTTCCCGAGTTACCGATCGGGCCGAGCAGTGAGAAAAAGTAATTCATCGTGAAAGGGAACGCGACGTAGTAGGCGAACGCGCAGCCCGATACGAACAGTACAGTCGAGAAAAATACGAAGGGGATGACGAGTCGCTTCTCGCGCTTGTAGAGGCCTGGGCTGATGAACGACCACAGCTGGTAGAAAATGATCGGTGACGAGGCAATCAATGCAGCGATGAACGAGAGCCGCAGCTTCCCGACAAACACATCTGGCGGCCCCAATGTTTGAAGCTCCGGTGTTCCCGGCATCCCACGTTTTATCCACGCCTGCTGGAAAGGCATCTGGACAAACTCGAGCAATTTGTCGGCAAACATCCACATCGTGATGGCGCACACCAAGAGCGCAATGGCCGCGCGGAAAATGCGCTTTCGAAGCTCGCCAATGTGCTCCCACAGCGTCATGTGTACGTCTTTTTCCGGCTGCTCCGGCTGCCGATCGGCGTCGGCACTCATGGCGCTTCGTTCGCAGTGGGGTCGCTTGCTGTCTGCGAGGGCTTGGATTGAATCGTTGCGGCAGGTGGACTCACGAGTCCCTGCGTGTACAGGTTGTTCTTCGCGCACTCAGATGGCGGCAAATCGTCGGTGTATACCACCGCCGTGTCGGGTAGTGCGTCGTAGGTGTCGGGCGACTCGCGGGGGTATTCACGCTCGCGATCGATGTCGACAGTGTTTAGGTTTGCATACGGGCTGTTTTGAACATCGGGGGATGTGGACTCTGGCAAGCTGCGCATGGTGCTGGCGAGACCGTCCAGCTCCCCGCGTGCAAGCTTTCGAATTTCGTGCAAATCCTCGGCAATTCCCTCGTGTTTCAGCACGTCGTCAATGCCGCTCTTGGTGCGCAAATCACTCGCCATCCTGCGCATCTTTCCCGCGAATTGGCCGGCCTTGCGAAGCACCTTGGGCAACTCCTCGGGCCCAAAGATGACGAGCGCAACGACGATGATGACGAGCAGTTCGCCGAAGCTGAGGCCAAACACGCTCCGAACGTAGCATTATTCGTGCTACGACGCGCCGTCAGATGACTCGTATCGAGCTTCAGGGCATCACGCCGGAGGCGCTCGCCAAATCGATTCCGGAGCTTTCGCTTTCCGAGGCGCGAAAGACGGTGAGCGCCGTACATCGCGAAACAGGATGGGAAAAACCGCGCGCAGATATTCGGCGCGCCAGTCTTGCTGCGGTCGTCAAGGCGGGTGTGGTTCCGGAGCTCGAAGTGGTAGCGAAGGAAACGAGCGAGATCGACGCGTTCTGCAAGCTCGCGCTGCGAACGCACTCGGGGCATATGGTGGAAGCGGTGCGCCTTCCGCTCGAAAAACAGGGCGCATTTAGTGCGTGCGTGAGCTCACAGGCTGGTTGCGCAATGGCATGCGGCTTCTGTGCGACCGGTCAACTTGGACTCTTGCGCAACCTGCAGACGTGGGAAATCGTCGAACAGGTAAGGCTCGTGCGTCGCACCCTTATGGCAGGCGAGCGCATTACGGGCGTTGTGTTTCAAGGAATGGGCGAGCCTCTGTCGAACCTCGACCGCGTGCTTGCGGCGATCGCTGTTCTTTGCGAACCGAGCGGCCAAGCGATCGACGCGCGTAACATGACCGTGTGCACCGTAGGGCTTCCTTCGGGCATTCGAAGGCTCGCTGAGGTTGTGCCACGTGTCCGACTGGGAATTTCAATTGGCAGCGCAAGGTCTCACGTCCGCAAAGAGATCATGCCCATTACGTCCACGCATCCGCTCGATACAGTGATGGAGGCCGCCGCATTTCACGCACGAAGTTCCGAACTCTCACCGATGTTTGCGCTAACGCTCCTTCGTGATGTGAACGACACGGATGAAGATGCGAATGCCCTTGTTGACCTCGTTCGGGCCTTCGCGAAATCTGCTGGTCGTCGCCCTCGCATGAGCATCATCCCCTACAATTCGACCACCCTCGAGCGCGATCCCTTCGCGCGTACAACTGACGCACGGGAAGCCGCATTTCGCGCCATTCTCCATGACGCGGGCATTCCGACGCACAAGCGCTACAGCGGCGGGAGCGACATCGCCGCTGCGTGTGGGCAATTGGCCGGGAAATCGCGTTCGCTCTTATCGGTGGCGCGACCCATCGTAGGAACATAGAAGTGTGCCTCATCTTTGAGTACCCTCGCGTGCTTCGATGAGGAGGAGAACAAGCGCGCTACTTGTTGTTGCAACCGCGCTTTTGGCGGGTGAGGCAAATGCATCTCCTGAAGATCTATTTTCGTACGGTCCGAGGTCGGTTGCCATGGCGGGCACCGGGACTGCGTACGCGAATGATTACGAAGCAACGTTCACGAACCCCGCATTGCTTTCTCGTCTTCGCAGCCGTTCCTTTTCGCTGGGTTACGAAGCCGCTGTATTCAACCTGCGCGCGACTGTGGCCGAGAATGCGAACATCGACTTCGTGCGCTACATGCCCTTCAAGTCGAGCATCATTGCGATCGCGGTGCCATTGCCCCTGCGGGGCGCGCTGAAGGATCGCATCGGGGTGTCGTTTGCGTTTTCGACGCCGATGAGCCTCATTGTACGTGGGCGCATCGTCTATCCCGAGCGAGGTCAGTTTCCTCTCTTACCCGACCGGGCGCAGTCGCTTGCCATTCGCATGGGTCTTGGCGTGGACCTCGGCCATGG
This sequence comes from Myxococcales bacterium, assembly GCA_023248785.1. GTDB lineage: Bacteria > Myxococcota_A > Polyangia > Polyangiales > Polyangiaceae > JAHFDX01. The sequence continues at coordinate 4,757 of JAHFDX010000145.1, read as the reverse complement.
TTTGCGCGTCGGGGCGGGGTTCGCGGCACTCTCTCAAGTTGTTGGCAGCGTGATCGTCGCGACGGATGCATCGGGGAAGGTGGGCTCACGGGTGGAAGACGAGCTCGTCGCAACCTATGCGCCGATCGTCGGCGTGAGTTACGAGCGTTCCGTGCTGCAAAATCAAACGTTGCGCGTAGGGGCGACGTTTCGAGGGCAACTTGCTGCACGTTTCGCGATCGACATCGACGCGACGAAGTTGAGTTCGCTTCCACTCCCAGTGTTCAACATCGCAGGCACCGCGCAATTTGATCCGATGCAGGTTCAAGCCGAGATTGCGCTTGAAGGGGAGCACGGTGTCGTTGCGCTCGGTGCGACCTACAAGCGATGGAGCGCGTTCAAGGGTTTGCTCGAGCCGACCATTCCATGTCCACCCGAAGCGTGTAATGCGCTAAGGCCGCCCGTCATCGACTACAGCGACACGGTCACCCCGCGCGGCGCTGCGGAGGGGCGCTTCGACCTTACGAAGTCACTGACGGCGTCGGTGCGTGCGGGAATTGCATACGAACCAACGCCCCTTCCCGAACAACTCCCGGCTTCCAATGCGTTCGACATGACAACGGGCAAGGTGCGTGCGGTGCCGACGCGCTACTACGATGCGAATCGCATTCTCTTTTCGCTCGGCGGAGGTATCGCACTTCACGATCCGCTGCCGCCGATACGCATCGATGTCTTTTCACAAGTGCACGCGCTCATTCGGCGCTCGATGAAGTTCGAGCAGGGCGAGGATGCATCGGTTTCCGGCGCTGTGTTGGTTGGTGGCGTTGCTGCCGGGGTGAGTTTCTGATGGGTCGAAGGATCGCATTGCTAGGAGCGGCGACATTTTTTTGGACGAGTGCTGCCTTCGCCAACCCACCCGATACGTTTGGATTTGGTTCAAGATCCACAGCGCTCGCCGGCGCCGTTTCGGCAGATGCGACGGACGTGAGTGCGAACTATTACAATCCTGCGGGTATCGTGGGTGCGAAGTCCTTCAGTGCGATGGTCGGGTACTTTCGAGTCGACCATCACCTCGCGCTCAACGGTCAAGACACACACGTCGATCCAGTGCGCGGAATCAACGCCGGGTTCGTCATCCCAGGACGCATTCGGAGTTTGCCGGTTGCCATCGGTCTCGCGCTTCATCTTCCCGACGATCGTATTTCAAGGGTTCGTGCGCTACGGCAGGAGCAACCGCGTTGGGAGCTCTACGACAATCGCAATCAACGCTTGTACCTTGCAGCCAATGTTGCGATCCGCCCTTTTTCCTGGCTCGAAATAGGAGGTGGCGTGTCGTTCATGTCGTCAACGCGTGGTCGCCTCGACATCACGGGCAAGGCGGAAATTTTCTCGCCACAGAATTCCTCGCTGCGCCACGAAGTCGATGCAGACCTTACCGCGATTCGATATCCGCAGGTCGGCGTACGTGTGCATGTGCATCCAAGAGCGTCGCTTGCCGTCGTCTATCGCGCAGAGTTTCAGCTTGGCTTGGATCTCGATGCGCGACTTTACGGCGATGTCAGCGCGCTTACGACTGCGTACTACCAGCTGGCGACAAGCAGCGTGAACGCGTTCTTGCCACGGCAACTCGTGTTTGGTGGCTCATGGCGCGTGCGCGATGACGTGCGCGTAAACGCAGACCTCACGTGGGTCAACTGGAGCGCATACGTGCCTCCGGTCGCACAGCTCAATGTCGATCTCAACATTCCGCCCCCCGCCGGTGGATGGCCTGCGGGAATTTCCGCCCCGACCACGCCAGCACCGATCACAATTCTTCCCATCGGCATGCGCGATCGACTCGTGCCTCGGCTTGGTTTCGAGTGGAACGCGTTTTCCACCGAACGCATCGATCTGCTCGTGCGAGGTGGCTACGAGTACGCAAAGAGCCCCATTCCGAGGCAAACAGGGACGACGAACTATGTCGACCTGGATCGCCACTCGATGTCTGCCGGACTCGGCGTTCAGTGGCACGTAAAGTCACACATCTACAGCGGCACGTTAAGTTTCGACACCCATCTTCAGTGGAGCGAACTTGTTTCGCAGGTGTTTGAGAAAAATAACCCTGCCGATTTTATCGGTGACTATCGCGCTTCCGGACACATTCTCAATTATGGCGCGTCCATCGCGGCGCAGTTCTAGCGGGCTGACCATGCGAGCATTCGTTATTGTAATAATGGCAGTATCAATTTTTGCATGCGCCACGCTCGCGAGCGAGGGAGAGGGCGATCGCGATTTGCCAACGGCCGGCATTGGCCCGTTTCGTAAGTTGGTGCAAAGCGAAGTGTTTGGCGTTGCGCCGTTCGTGCTTCAAGACAATCAACTCGCTTATCGCGAACCTTCCGCCATAGCGACCGACGGCAACGCGGGAGTGATCCTTTTCGTCGGCGCCGACGAGGCCATGAAAGACGGCGGAAAGACGCCTGTGATCGCACGCACACGCGCAAATGACGGGCGATCATTTTACGGGGGAGCCGGCGACTTTACGCACACACCTACTATCGTTTTGCGCCCAACCGAACCTTGGGAGAAGGGAAGCGTTGGGAGTCCGAGCGCGCTTGCCGTCGGTGATACGACATACCTTTATTATGCCTGCGAAGGAGGCATCGGCCTCGCGCGTTCAAAGGACGGATTCGCGTTCACCAAGGAGCCGTTACCGGTGTTCGCGCGCGATGCATCGGCGCCCCCATGGGAGACCACGCAACCGAAGGCCCCGTCGGTTGCGCACTTCCCGGATGGAACGTTTCACCTGATTTACGAATCTGGAGGTGTCCTCGGCGAAGCAGTGAGCCAGGACGGTCTGTCGTTTCGGCGTCTCGATCCCGATCCGAGTACACCCGACGTTGAACCCATCATGGGTCCTTCTTTGGATGTGGATCCCGCTTCGCTGCCGAAGGGAGTGTTGCCTCCCTTTGACACGCTTCGAGTCGGTCATCCATGCATCGTTCCTCGCGTGACCGTCGCTGGACGGTTGCACGTGCGGGTGCTCTACAGCGGGTACCGACGCAGTGGTGCAGACGGATCGAATGTAACTAGCGCTGTTGGATTTGCGGCTCGCTACGGAGAATACGGATTTCTAATCCGCAATTCGACTCCAGTATTTTCGGCCGATCGTCACGAAGAAGCGCCAGCCCTCGCGGAATGGGAGCGCGCCTCGATGCTCTACGTGCACGAAGATTACTCAACGACGACCACGCCTTCGCCAATTGGAATTGCGGCTGCCTTTTCGCCTCCATCGCTCACTCTCCCCGATCCCGTTGCGTTTTCGGATAGCCCGTAATCGCTTAAAGAAGCGAGTGCGACACGGCCGCAGAAACCGCGCGCGTACGGTTCAACTTGCGGGCGACCCAACCGTTCGTCGGGACATCAAGGAAGGCACTTCGATTCTTAGGGGGGATTATGCAAATCCGTGCGTGCGCAATATTTCAAGTGATGCGGCCTCTACCACCGATGGGACCACCGCCGGCGGGTGGAGCACCCCCACCACCAATGGGATCACCGCCAATGGGACCACCGCCGATGGGACCGCCACCACCGATGGGGCCACCACCTGTGGGAGGACCACCGCCGATGGGCCCGCCGCCATTTGGAGGACCGCCACCACCGCCGACGGGCCCGCCGCCAGCTGGAGGACCACCGCATCCGAACGGACCGCTACCCGGGCAAGGCCCGATGCCTCCGGTCCACGCCTTCGAAGCGCAACTTTTTGCAGCTTCGTATGATCAGGACGGCGCGCACGTCTCCGTTGAGTCAGCGATGGTGCGCTTGGATGACGGGAGCATGGCTATGGCCCGTCACGAGAGCATGACGCTCACTGACGGAAGCACGCGCGAGGTGTTTGCGACGATGAATCGTAATAGCGATGGATCTATTTCACGGGCTCGCGAGATGTACACGCGTGAAGCAGATGGTGACGCATCTATGATCCGTACGAGCCTTTCGCGAACCGCGGACGGAACGATCACTCGCACGCGCGAATGTGCGTCCGTTGATGTTTCAGCCTGACACTCAGCCGATTCTGCCACCCAATATGGGCGGCTACAGCCGAATAGGCAGCGTCGAATTCAAAGTCATCGAGAGTGCGCGAATGCCTGTTCCTTCGGGGACGAGCACGTAGCCGCCCTCGAGATGGCTGTACGGATAGTAGTGTCCTGTTACGGTCGACGTCGTTCCATCTGCCAGCGTGACCTGGACTGCGTGCGGTTCATTCGTTGGCGTGTGGCGCAGGGGCATGGTGTCGCCCCAGCTTGCGCTTCCGTCTTCCGCAATGTTCACCACGCGATACGTTTTGGTCTCATTCCCCGCAACGCGTAGGTTCGACACGGTGGCGTTTACGGATGCCATTCGTTCGCGCAATTTGCCGAATGTGTAGTCGCTCACCCACGTGTCTTGGCAGTAGCCCATGAAATCGGCGTAGTTGTTGGGATTGTAGAATTGCTTGCTTTCAATTCCGTAGCCCCACGAACCGATGCCACCGCCGTCATAGGGGTAACGCGTGTCGTAGTCGCTGGTGTCGCATGGGGCATGAGCGCGACCGTGCGCGTGAGCCACTTCGTGTACACCGGTCTCAATGGAGCTTGTTCCGCTGAACCCAACGGCAACGCTTGCACGGCCAGAGACATCTTGCTCGCTGCTCAAAAGACCGCTCAACCCGGTAACGCATCCGCGACCGCAAAACGATCCAAAGTCACCCGCGGGGGCAAAGACACCCAAGTAGTAGATGTCGTCAGACGCATTGTCGC
>JAHFDX010000782.1 GCA_023248785.1 Myxococcales bacterium | reverse complement strand
AGGACGAATTGCGAAGCGTCGGTTTTGCGGTGATTACTGTGCCCGCGTACTTCGATGATGCGCAAAGGCAAGCAACAAAGGACGCGGCGCGCCTCGCAGGTCTTGAGGTTTTGCGCCTCTTGAATGAACCCACCGCAGCGGCCCTTGCGTACGGCCTCGACAAGAAGATCAACGGTATCTTTGCGGTGTACGATCTTGGCGGCGGCACGTTCGACATCACCATCTTGCTTCTCGACCATGGCGTTTTCCAGGTGAAGTCCACCGGGGGCGACAGTCAGCTCGGGGGCGACGACATGGATCGCGCTCTTGCAGAGTTCCTTTTTTCCAAACTCAATGTAGGTGAAGAGCGCGCGAAGAGCCCAGCCATTGTGCGTCATGTGCTCGACGTCGCGCGGGTCATCAAACATGGGCTGTCGGAAGCATTGCGTGTTGAGGCGGAGATCGAAGTGGAGTCGGAAAAGCGCCAAGTGGTCGTGACGCGCGACGAATTTGAGAAGCTCATCGCTGAGCTTCTTGAGCGAACGGGTGTTGCGTGCCGGCGGGCCCTAAGAGACGCGGGGTTGAAGGCGACAGACCTTGATGGCGTGATTCTCGTCGGGGGCTCAACGCGCGTGCCGGCTGTTCGTAACTACGTGAGATCTATTTTTGGGCGGGAGCCGCTTGTCGATCTCGATCCTGAGCAAGTTGTTGCCATGGGTGCAGCCATACAGGCCGACATATTGGCGGGGCAGGGAAGGGAAGACGACGTGCTCCTGCTCGACGTGCTCTCACTCTCGCTCGGGATCGGAGTGGGCGGAGGCGTGGTCGACAAGATTCTTCCGCGCAACACCGCGATCCCGTGTGCCGCCCGCGCGACGTACACGACCCAAGAAGACCGCCAGACGGGCTTTGAAATCCATGTGGTGCAGGGTGAGCGTGAGCTTGCTGAAGACAATCGAAGCCTGGCGCGGTTCACGCTTCGCGGCATTCCCCCCATGCCCGCGGGCATGGCTCGCCTGGAGGTTGAATTTCGCGTGGATGCCGATGGTCTGCTCAGCGTTCACGCGCACGAGACCACAACCGGTGTTGAGCAAACGGTTTCCGTAAAGCCCAGCTATGGTCTCGACGACGAGACGGTCGAACGCATGTTGCTCGATGCGTATGATCATGGCGAAATCGATCTTTTGCAGCGACGAATGGCCGAGGCGCGTTCCGAGGCCCATCGGGTCATTGCGGCAACGGAAAAGGCGCTGCGCGGGGATGAGGACTTACTTTTGCCTTCTGAAGGCCCCGCGATTCATCAAGCGCTGGAACATTTGCAGAATGCATGCATGGGCGACGATCCGTCGCGTGTCACCGCGGCAATGGAAGCGCTCGATGTCTCCACCAAGGATTTTGCAGGCCGGCGAATGAACCGCGCGATCGGAAGGGCGCTCGAGGGGCAAAGGCTTGAGGCCGTGGAAAAAAACGTCGAGCATGCGAAAGGAATTGAGGCCGCGCACGAATGGAAGGAGCCAAGGTGACCATGGCGACCGTGCGGTTCAAAGGATTTTGCGAGGTGCAAGTGCCCGTGGGCACGAGCATCCTTGAAGCAGCCCAACAAATCCACGCGCCGGAGGGGTATGCGTGCGGAGGAGTGTGCGCATGCTCGACGTGCCACGTGTACGTGTTGTCAGGCGCGGAACTCTTGTCCGAAATGGAAGACGACGAGAACGACATCTTGGACAAGGCGTTCGACGTGCGTGCTTCGTCGCGGCTCGGTTGCCAATCGAAGATTGTGAAAGACGGCCTGATTGAAGTGGAAATCACGGGCGAGAGCCTTCAGGCCTACGAGAACGAGCACCCCGATCAACGGGGTAAGTACACGGGCAAATCGCTTCGAACGCTGTAAACATCGTTTGTTGCGAGCGCGGAATACGTTGAGGCGTGTCGTCGTCCAAACGCTGTGTATGCTTGGCGTACGCATAAGGCACAGGGAGACATGTCGCATCGCACCATTGCTACAATTGCTACTTTTTCTTTTCTTTTCGCCCACGCACTTGCTTGCGGTGGAGGCGCGTCGTCGCCGCCAATACAACCCATCGAGGGAGTTGCCACGCTCTCTTCGGCTTCCCGTGCCGACGTTGCGCCGAAGGAGACCATAACCTTACGCAATCCCTGTCCGATCCTGTCGACGCCGATC
>JAHFDX010000144.1 GCA_023248785.1 Myxococcales bacterium | reverse complement strand
ATTTCGCAAGAATTTGTTTTCAACAGTCGCTTTCCACAGTCTTGAACAGTGCGGAATTGAGCGCCCCGTGTAGAACGCTGCCCGACTTCAGACCGAAACCGTAACCGTGGTTCATGAACGTGCCGGGAAGGACGATGATGGAGGCGGAACACCTTCATGACGCGTGACAGCTCGTTCACATCTTGAACTTCAGTCCGCCCAATCCAACGAAACGGAGCGCATCGGGACCCGTGGAGGATGTCGTGTCCGTGACTCGCCCGTCGACGATGATCGACAAGTACTTTCCCGTTGGAATTTCGGTTCCCAAGTCGACTTGATGGCGCGTTCGGTTCATCGATTTGTCGATCGATACGACCTCAAATTTCGCTTCGTAACTCAACTTGAACTTGATGAGGCGCAGCGGGATATCGATCGTGCCCTTCACGCCGTGCACGTGAAAGTGAAGCGGCGCTCCGTTCGTCGCAAGCTTCTCTTCGTACGATCGGATGTCGAGGGTGTAACCACCCGATAGCCAAAAATAATCGGGCGCAATCTTGTACCGGAAGTTCACGCCCGGCGTGACGGACGTGAACGTTGTATTCGTTGTGAGCTCGGCAAGATCCACAAAATCGTGAAGGACTGTTCCCTCGGCCGTCAGGGTGAGGGCCTTCGAAGTTTCCGTCGCAAGGCGAACGGTTTCCGAAATCCTGTGATGGGTGTTTGGGTTCGCGAACACTTGGTTGGCAACGCCCGAGCTTTCGCCACTCGCTTCACCCTCCTGGCCCGCCTCGGAGGCGGTTACATCACTACCGGTGGCGATCGCATCCGCAGTTTCATCGTACGCCGCTTGAGGTTCTCCCAGGATCGGTGTTGTTGAAAGCAGATACTTGCTCTCGAATCCAAGACGCAGCACGGGAAAAATTCCATTTTTAGTTTTGAAGCCTGGCACCGAGCTTCGTCCGGCGAGAAGGGTTTCGAACCCAATTTTGAGGCCGCCTTCGAGCTTGAGGACATTGTCCTTGGTGGAGAAGGGAACTCGGTAATTCACGTCGAATGAGGGGGCTACCCGCATCCCGAATCGCGATGAAATTGGAACGCCAAGCTGCGCGCTCAGGCCAACTTCGGTGCCGATGGCTGCGGTTTCGTTTGTGCCCTTGTCAAAGACATTGTTGTCGCCAGCGCCGAGGGTGCAGGTCGAAAACTCGAACTCGAGCTTCTTCTGGTCGGCAGACACCGCCGCATTCTTCGGCGTGTCGGCACCGTACGCATGAAACGAAAGGCACGAGAAAAAGACGAGTGAGGACCATCGGCGACCGATAGATTGCGGCGCCATCACTAAGTAAAACAAGGCAATATAGCTCCCGTATCCTCCCCCCAGTGTACGTGACTACATGTTGTGTGGATGGGGTAGCACACGAGAATCACTGTGCAGCCCAACGGTGTCAACGAATCCTTTGAGGAGGGGGTCGCCGCTAAACCACAGAACGAGTGGGGTCGTTGCGGCGTGCGTTATGCGATGATCCGTACACCGTAGGCTTCGAAGCGTTCGTCAGATGTAATGACGACGAGTTTGTTCGCGAGTGCTTGAGCGATAATCGCGCGGTCGAACGGATCGCCATGGTGCATTGGGAGGTTTGCGATTCGTAGTGCGTGCTCGGTCGCAAAGGGAAGTTCGCGAATGCGGTGCAAAAGCATGCGCTTGGGAACGAGGCGATGCGGGTCGTCGGGAAGTTTCAATTTGCCGAGCTGCCACTTCGTGACGATCTCCCACGCACTAATGCTGCTCAAGAGCATCTCATTGGTGGATGCGGCGATCGTCTTGCGGGCATGTGCACTGAGCTTTGGTGAATCGCTTATCCAAAACAGAAACGCGTTTGTGTCGAGTAGGTAGTGCATCTGCACGACTAAGCGCCAAACGCGCGGAGAAATCCTTTCGGAAGCACGTCGAAATCGTCGGAAAGCTCGACTGCGTCTTTTCCCGGTTTGCGCGCGGCGCTCTTTTTTTCGAGCCCAGAAAGGCGCGCCACGGCTTTGCCCCCACGCGTAATCACAATGTCCTCGCCTGCCTCGACCCGTGCAAGAAGCCTAGAAAGGTGCGTTTTTGCTTCGTGAACGCTGAAGGTTGCCGCGAGGTGATCCATATGAGAAAATGTGAACTAAGTCATAGACTAAGTCAAGGAGATATGTCCACTCTCCGCATCGCAACATGCCGCCTGCGCTCCGGGTGAGCGCTACGTGGAAGCACGTGCCACGGCGAGACATGAACGCCCGACTCTCACAACGGGGAGATTTACGTCATCGCGGAACATAGAGACCATCGCGCATCATCTGCTCGATGTGTTCGCGGATGGTGTCGCGTAGCGATCGATACTTGAGCCCAAGGCGCGTGCGGCTCCGTGTGGCGTCGATCTGAAGCGGAACGTTGACGTTGCGCGATACGTACTTCCATGAGAACCCTGCTGTGGGCGCACCGAGGTACGCTAGCCACTTGGGGACGTGCATTCGGGGCAACCGCACCCTTGTGCCGAAGTCTTCGCGAATCCAATCGATGACCTTCCAGACACCCGCGATCTCGCCCACGATAGCGTGCCGCCCCTCCGCATCGGGGCGTAACGCCGCTTCAACGTGTGCGTATCCGACATCGCGAACGTCGACCCACGGTGCATAGAATTCCCACATACCACTCGCGCGACGCCCGTCGATGAGCCCAAGCAAGAAGTCGATGCTTGCAGAATCGTTGCGTGTGGTGAGGGATGGGCCCATCACGAAGCCGGGGTTGATCACAACGAGGCGCCACTGGTCTTGCGCGGCGGCGAGTTGCCATGCTTCGCGTTCAGCCAACGTTTTTGAAAAGGCATACGCGCCGTGAGAAAGCGAGCATGTCTCGTTCCAATCTGCTTCGGTGAGCGGACGCCCGCGCGCGACGCAATCGGAGGGATCGCCATAGATGGCGTATGTGCTCGAAGTGAGGACGATGCGACGAACGGTTTTCGTCGATGTGCACGAGTGAAGAACATTTCGCGTGCCCTTTATCGCGGGGTCGATTAAGTCGCGTTGCGGATTCTTCGTTCCACTCAGTTCGAACGGTGACGCGGTGTGGATCACCACTTCGCATCCGTCGATAGCAGGTGAGAACGAACCCTCATCGAGCAGATCCGCTGCGAACAGCTTGAGCGTTCCGGGCAACTCGTGCGCAAGTTGCAAGAGGTGCCCTACTTTCGCTTCATTCGCAGGCTCGCGTGCAGTGGCGTGGACCGTCGCTCCGCGCAGAAGTAACTCACGGACCACGTGAGCCGCGACGTAACCAGTGGCGCCGGTCACCGCGACTGGACCAGAAAAGGAAGAGGATGAATGGGTCATGTTGCATACCATCGTAGTGCAGCGAGTCCATTCAAACGAGGGGTGATTCAACGCCCCCTCGTTGGCGAGGGCGCCGAATCACCCCCAATTTTCAATGGTCTGACTCGTTGTGGTGATTTTGTCATGTGCATCGAATCAATTGAATCGATGCACTAAATCGAGCCCGAATTTCATCATCGCTCAAAGTCGGTGGCCTTGCCATCGAAGGTCCGGGCGGAAATGGATGTGCACGTCCCTTCTTCTCGCCGTTGGATGCGGAGTTTGGTTTCGCTCGTCAATTGGATCAGGATCGCCTGCGGCGCCATCACTTCCTCGACCTCTTTCGACACAATGCCCGAAAATTGTTCGTAGCAATACACCGTCCCGTCAGCAGTAACGTCTTTGAAATCGCGATTGACCTTGCCCGTGGCGACCGGGTGAAAGAAGTAGACACCCGTTGTGAGTCCACTCGCCGAAATAGAACCCAGTCTCGAGCGAATGCGGAGTGGAGCACGATGCGCATGAACTGAATTAGCCCCGACACCATCCCCGATGAATGTCTGCGATCGGAAACCAGAATTACCGAATCACCACGATCTTCACGCGCGGACCAATCCCAATCTCGAGTTCCTTGCCGCTCTCGTGCAGGTCGCCGTCGATGAAATAGTGCGTGCGCGCTTCCTTTGAAATCAACGTCGCTCTATCGGTGAGCATGTCGAACGCTCTATCGGTGCGCATCGGTTGCGCACGCAAAATGCGACCGAGCTCAGGAATGAACTGAACGGCGGTTGCATGAACTCCCACGATTTGAAAGGCGTTGGGCCTCCTGTCGTATCGATAGAAAGGGCGAAAGTTGAGGCCCACTTGATCGATCGTTCCCGCGGCGACGGTCAAGTAGTCGCGCATGGGCCACTCGGTCCCGTCTGGAAACGCCACACTTCCGGTCCAAGGCGCGGTCATTCGGTGAATCGTTTCGCCACCGATGAGGGCGCTTCCGATGCCTCGCGCCAGAGTCTGCACCGCAACAATCGGAGACGGTTCCGGATCGCGGTAGTACTCACGCAAGAACCCAACTGTGACGCCGCTGCCAAACAAGAAACCGTAGTGGTTGCCCACCTTCATGACGTGCCGCTCAACGTTGTCGAGCGGCTTCAAGCTTCGTTCATTGTACGAACGCACAAGCCTCGCGAGCAACCCTTCGGGACGCCCTTGGCTCGTTCCGATGCTGTTGGCGACGGTGTTCATGGTGCCGCCTCGCAAAAGCGCGATTTGCGGCATCGCCATGCCTTGGTAGACCTTCAAGAAGCCGGTAAGCGTCACGCTGCTTGTGCCGTCGCCGCCGCTGATGCCTAGGACTTCGATCTTGAGGTTTTTGAAGTCCTCGGCAATGCGGTGCAGCTCTTCAATCGATCGAGCCTCGCGTACAACGCCATTATCGCCTAATTGACGCGCAAGCCGGTACGCGGCTCGAGGGTTTCGTAGGTTACGGCGGCTTTTCGGATTGAGGACGATTCCGATCCCGTGCACAAGGCATGGTTATCCATACCCGGGGTGCTGAGTCAAATCTGTTTCTAAAATGACGATTGAGCCGATGCGCATTTGAAAGCACAAACAATGACGGGGATCCTGAACAAGCTACGTGAAACGGTTGTGCTCCGACGTTGGGTAGATCGGTCTGCAGTCCTTGCAAAAGGGCCAGATCGTGGGACATGGCTCAACGGTTTGTTGACGTGCGACCTGCTCAAACGAGCTCCTGGACACGGCTCGTATGGGCTCATCGTACAAAAAAACGGGAAGATCGTGGCTGACTTGCATTTGCTCGATGACGGTCAAGCCACTTGGCTCTTCGCGCCGGTGGCAGAACGCGAAGCGGTGTTCGCATTGCTCGATGCCCACCTCATCATGGAAGACGCTGCGGTCGAGCTTGTGGAAGCAGAGCTTGTGTCGCTCCACGGTCCTTTTGCGGCGGAAGTCGCAAACGCGATTGCGGGATCCGGGGCTGTGATTTCCGAGGTCGAGGTGCTTGGGAGGGGGGATCTGCTTTTGTCGCTACCGGCGTCTCGCGCACGTGAACTGGGTGATGCCCTGGGCGATATGACGACGAGCGTCGCAGGTGTTGTGGCCGACGACGCGACGTGGGACACGCTACGCGTGGATCGATTTCTGCCATCGTTTGGTATCGATTATGATCAGAACTTCTACCCGCAAGAAGCGGCGCTTGAGCTCAAGGCTGTGTCGTTCGAGAAGGGCTGTTACCTCGGGCAAGAGGTCGTTTACATGCTCGAAAAACGAGGGCACGTGAAACGAAGACTCACGCGCATTGCCCTTGAATCAGGCGAGGCACTTGCACCTTCGGGCTCCGCTGTCGCAGATCCCAAGGGCGATGTTGTGGGCGAGACCCGAAGTGGATCTCTCAGTGAACGATGGAATCGCCCAGTGATGTTCGCCGTCGTAAAGCGTACGCACCTCGCGGTTGGGACTGAGCTGCAAGTGAGGGGGCTTCGCGCGGTTGTTTTGGGAAGCGAAGAGGAGATCGCGGCTGATGGATAAGGGTCTGTGGTTCGTAACGTTGTCAGTGGTGCTCGTCGGATGCGTCGGTCGTGGCGAATACGATCGCATGGTGCAAAAAGCACAGGATTACGAGTCGAACCTGAGCAAGTGTGACAGGCAGCGCACTAAACAAGAAAAGACGCTCAAGGAAAACGAAGCGCAGATTCATCTGCACGAAACGCTCATCCGGGAGGCCGCGGTCGACAAGCATAACCTACAAATCAAGCTTGATGAGTCGACGGCTGTGCAAGAGGAGATGCGCTCAGAGCTCCAGCGACTCGGCAAGACGTTCGACAAAGAACGTCGGAGTTACGCCGAAGCGCGTGCTCGACTTGCACAGCTGCGGCGGCTCGAAGAGAACTCGAAAGCGCGTGCGGCGTTGCGTGACGAGTTGCAACGAAAACTTGAGCGGATGATTCAGAGCAACCAAGTGCAACTGGTGACGACCGGGGGCCGCATTGCGGTCGTGGTTCCGAGCGACGCGTTGTTCGATAACGGGCATGTGGAAGTGAAGAACGCGGGGAAGTTCTTGCTCATTGAACTTGCGCATCATTTGTCCCAGATTGCCGACCGTCGCTATCTGGTCATGGTTCACACCGACGGTTCTCCACCAAAATCGCCACGTTTCCCAACGAATGTTGATCTCGCCGCCGCGCGCGCAGTGGCCATCATTGCTATGCTCGGCAAGAACGGGCTTTCCGCGCAACGCTTGCTCGCGAGCGCCGCCGCCGATGCGATGCCCGTCCAAGAGAGTTCAGATGAAAACGCGCGCAAGGTGAATCGACGCGTAGAGTTTTTGGTCGAGCCGTTGCCTCAAGATTTGTTGCCGATTGGGGAAGAGGGGCCGTAAGGCCATTCCCAGGGAGCCTCCGTGAGGTCCTTCGGGCGAGTCGCGCCATTCGTAACAACCCGTGATACACCTAGGCTCCCATGCTCGTTGCCACATCAAAGTCTGCACAAACTCCACTCGGCCTCGTTGAACTTTCCTCGCGACCTGTTGGTCCGAAAGATGTTCGTGTTCGCGTTCGAGCCATTGGCGTGAATCCTGTAGACTGGAAGATGCGTGAAGGGGGGCCGCTTCGGATTGCGCATCGAGTTGTCGGGCCGTCCGGACCGCTTGTTGTAGGCGTGGATTTTTCGGGCGAAGTGATCGAGGCGGGAACATCGGCCGACCTTGGAGCCGGTACTCGGGTGGTAGGCGGAACCGATTTTTCGCGCAATCAGCTTGGAAGCTACGCGGACGAAGTGGTTGTGAACGCGGATCAGTGTGCCGTTTTGCCGGACGCGATTTCGTTCGACGACGCGGCGTGTTTGCCCGTTGCAGGTGTCACAGCTTGGCGTGCCCTCACGGAAATTGGGGGCATTGACCGAAAGCCGCAGGCACGCGTTTTGGTCCTTGGCGCTTCGGGCGGCGTGGGATTAATGGGCATTCAGCTTGCTCGATCGCTAGGGGCAGGTGCCGTGGGCGTCTGCTCGTCGCGCAACACGGCGTTGGTCGAACGCTTTGGTGCAATCGCAGTTGACTATACGAAGGGCGATGCACTTGAGGCTGCTCGGGTGCACGGGCCGTTCGAGCTGGTGTTGCATGCAGTAGGGACTGACTTGTACCCCCTTGGAACCTGTCGATCGCTCCTCACCCCGACAGGGAAGGTCGCGCTTGCGGTTGTGCGGGCAGGTGACTATCTGGCGATTGGATTTTTGCCAAGTGTCGCGACGGTACTCCGTAGACCGACGAGGAAGACGTTGGACCCGCTTGTCTTGGCTTTGTCACGTGACGAGCTCACGTGTTTGATTGAGAAGAAGTTTCCACTCGCGCAGGCGGAATATGCTCATGCCTTGTCGCGTAAGGGAAAGGTTGTGGGGAAGTTGCTGCTCGTACCGTAGTCGTTCGTTATTTGCAGGTCGCGAACGCGATCCCGAGCGCGACACACAGGGCAATAAAGCCGCCGCAGCCAATCGCAAACACCGTGAGGATCGGACGTGAGAACGCTCCTCTGCCCATCGAGCTCGCGTCGCGTCGCAGCCAGAGTTCTCCAGCTGATATGGGAATCAGCGCGCGAATCGATTGTGCGTGTCTCGTGCCGTCGACGCGAACGATGCATCGCAAGGGGCTACCATTTCGCGTGATTGAGTGTGGGGCTTGGCATGTCGCGCATCGTGAGCCAGTTGCCACACGTGCGGCGCAGACCGTGCACACCTCGAGACAACTCTCTGCTTCCCGAGCCTCGACCATCGCAAGCCGAAAATCCAGCGATACGTCGTTGCCCTCGACGCGCACCCAA